>CAZJKM010000009.1:0-39218 GCA_964546645.1 uncultured Sphingobacteriaceae bacterium | reverse complement strand
GTGTTTTCGACAAGTAATCTGCCGTTGTAATATAAGTTGCCGTCAACCGTATAGGCGCGGTGGGGAAGATGCACGGCACCGGTTTCCTGACAGGTAGTCAGTGAGGGTGCTACGGCTTTGTAGTGTGTTCTTCTTTTATCTCTTCTTGCCTTCGATGTTTTACGTTTCGGATGTGCCATCTCGTTATTTAAATTTTAGTTATTATTCTTTATTTGTTTCAAAACATCCCACCTGGGATCTGTTTGTGTATTTTCTTCCTGATTATCAGTGTTTAGTAAATTATTCAGCTGGGTTAACATCTGCTCATCACAACCTGTTTTTCCTCCCTGTACGTTGCAGCGGCTGTAAAATGGCACTGCTAAATTGATAAATTCGTATATATACGTTGCTATATCCAATTCAAATGCGTTCCGGGGCAACGTTATAATCTCTTCATTATCGTTGTCTGCTTCTGTCGGATTATCGAACTTAAACAGGAGCCTTTCTTCAATGGTTGTTTCTGCAGGGAAGTCGCGGAGGCAAACATCGCAGGTAAGGGAAATGGTGCCTGACAGTTTGAAATCAGCGATCATCATGGTTTCCTGTTTATTCAGCTCAACAATTACCTTCAATGCCCCATCTTTAACAATGGAATAATCGTACTCATCAAAAAAATGCTTATCCACATCAAACTCAAACTGATGCATGCCTGGCTTTAAGCCGGAAAAAGGGATGCGATATTGCTGCAAAACTTTCAAAGCACGATAATTAAGCCCGCAAATGTAGGAATAATTATTAAGAAACAAGAATCAAGAGCGAATAAACAACCCGGATGCAATTCCTGTGTCAATCCCTGTCTCTGCTTAGTTTTCTGGTTTTAAGTGGATTTGACAGTAGTTCTTCCTGCTCTCTGCGTCTTTTTACAATTTGTATTGCGGTAAACAGGGCTTCCCTGAAAGATTGCTCGGATGCCATATTTTGGCCGGCAATGTCATATGCCGTTCCGTGGTCGGGGGAGGTGCGTACAACCGGCAGGCCTGCCGTGTAATTGACGCCGGTATGGAACGCAATTTGTTTAAAGGGTATCAGGCCCTGGTCATGGTACATGGCCAGGATGGCATCAAATTTCCTGTAAGTATCACCTGCAAAAAAGCCATCGGCCGGGTAGGGACCGAAACAGAAGATACCTTCCTTTTCTGCCTGGGCAATAGCCGGTATAATAATATCCTGCTCCTCTGTCCCGATTAAACCGTTATCACTGGCATGGGGATTTAATCCCAGTACAGCAATTTTGGGTTTTTGTATCCAGAAATCCTGTTTGAGGGAAACATGCATGAGGTGCAATTTCGAAAGGATAGCTGGTATCGTAATGCGGCCGGCTACTTCATTCAGCGGTACATGCCCGGTGACGACTCCTACGCGGAGTTCATCGCTGAGCATGAACATCAGTGAATCGGATGATCCGGTAACATGTTGTATATATTCGGTGTGGCCTGGAAACTGGAAAGCTTCATTCCGGATGTTATGTTTATTGATAGGAGCTGTGACCAGCGCATCTATTTTGTTTTCTGCCAGGTCGCTGACGGCCCGTTGAAGAGAGATAAAGGCGTATTTGCCACCTGTTTCGTTATCTTCTCCCGGTGATACTATAATGTCTTCCTGCCAACAGTTAATGATGTTGGGCCGTTTATCGTGAGCCTGAACAGGCTGATTGATCACCTGAAAGCTGAAATCGCCAACGCCCATCTTTTTCCGGTAAAAGGAAGCTACTTTGGTGTTCCCATAGACAATAGGCAAACAGAAATCCAGTATACGGCTGTCAGCCAGTGTTTTTATGATCACTTCCACCCCGATGCCGTTTACGTCACCAACCGATATGCCAATTTTCAGTTTATTACTCATCTGTATTACACTAATGCCCCAAATGTAGTAAAAAAACACCTATTACGAACAGATACGATGGTATCAGTCATAAAACTTCCATGAAATGCCGAAGCGGAAACTCGCGTCATTCATCGGGTAGCGCCTCACGGTATAGTAACCCCGGGAAAGCAAACCCTGATTGGCATAATCATACCGCAGGAAAAAATTAGTGCGTTTCAGCGTAGCGGTCAGCCAGACGTCTGTAATAGGGTAGGAGGAAAATGAAATGGCTGCCTGGTCATTATAAAACTGGCCGATGTTGATCGCATAGGACGGTGCAATAAACGGGGTATTGAAACGAACATCAAAGCCTATATTCAGATTGATGACCTTTGCGATGGTATTATTATAGTAGAAACTATGCCATGTGTATAATTCCGGTGTGCGCAACAGGTCGAGGTTGTCTGACTGTTGATAAACCACGTAATTGTCGAATGTAAACCGGTTGAACCGGAACCGCTGTCCGGCCTCCAATTTAATAACATTGATGGTGCCTGTCATTTGTGAAGGTTCGATAACCCTGAACAGCGAACGATCGTTGTCCGGGTTATCAACTTCCCTGAAATAGAGGTAATCACTGATCAGGAAATAAGCGGCCCTGCCAAAGAATCCGAATCTGGGATTTTCATAAGTAAACGACAGGTTACTGGTTTTTGTTTTGTCGAGATCCGGGACGCTCCATTGGTGGTAGGTATAGTTAACCCGTTCAAAGAGGCGTTCGGGGGATTTGTTTTGTGTATAAGCCCCGAGCGTGATACGTCCAACTGTTTTGCTGAGCAGGAAATGGGTTTTGGCTTCATACAAATAATCACCGAAATTGGAGCCCTGGGCAATCTGTCTGAGGTCTGCTTCGACGTTCACCCGGTCGCTGAACTGATAACCTACACCGGCCTTCAGGGTGATATTCTGCAGCGTGATGCGGTTGGCCATGTCATCGTACCAGTGCAGGTCGTGTTGCATGCTCAGGTCCAGTTTGACTTCATTTTTTATAAAAGACAACGAGTGCCCCCGGAGGAAAAAGCTGTATCCAAAATCGTTGCTGACCGTGGTCAGTTGGGTGGAGTCCTGGGTCAATACGCTCGCATTAAACGGAAATGCGCCGTTTTCATCGCTTTCGTTCTTATAGAACTCAAATTTTTGTTTACGGAAATTAAAGCTATGCCATACCCGGTTAGTGGGTAGGATCATCTGTTCCGGTTTGCCGGCGTTCAGTGTGTCCAGCCGCCCAAGGAACAGTGTTTGTTTCAGGAAAAGACTCTGGTCGCCCCATGTATTACGCGGGCGGTGGTCCCGGGCTCCGCGCAGCCGCACGAATTCTGACCGGCTGTCCCGCCGGTCGGGGTCCTTAAACAGCGTCTCATTCAGTACAGAGCCGTTTTCCGTGGCATGCAGTGTGTTGAACACCATATTGCCGATCAGGTTGTACCGGCCTCCTGCTGATTCATACCAGGAGAAAATCGCCCCCTGATAGTCGTTATACCGCTGGTTTTGATAATAACCGCTTGACACCGTAGCACCGAATTCAGCTCCGATATTCAGGCGGGGATGAATGTTTTGCGATAGGGTAGCCCTGAAAATACGATCATGGGTTACAAAGTATAACTCAGAAAAAGGTGCCCGGGCCCGGTAGTACCGAACAGAATCATTGAGGTATAAATAGCGTTCCAGGCTATGGAAGCCGGTTTGAAAGCCGATCGTCCGGGAGGGGTTGAACAGCAGGTCACGTGTGGGAAGCCCATAGTTTCCGGTATGGATGGACGGGTTTCTGGGCTGGTTCTGCGGATTGTAATATTGGAATGCGGAGAGTGTGGTATCGATCATGCGGGTATGGGTGCCCTTTTCCAGCAACGCACGGGTTGTGTAACGTATATATCGTGCGGTATATATAATGGAATCTTCCTTCTCATCTTCTGCCTTGCGGAGGGAATCCAGACTGGTTCCCCACTCGTTTTCCTGTTGAGCATGCAGGGATAACGTGCCTGAAAGCAGGAGAAACAGACAAACAATACCAACACATACGTGCTTTATCATGCCGCCAAAGCTATTAATTCTTTCGCATTTAAAATGTGAAAATATGTAAAACGGGAGCTATCGGTCGCTGCTCCGATCACAGAAGCTCAGGATCTGTTCATCCAGCCTCACACGGTCTTCTTCCGGAAAAAAAGTTTCAATACCAATATAAAATAGGGGTAGGTCTCTTAACAGGGTGGCGAATGCAGGTACACGTAATCGTTGTGCATCTTTCTCCGTGGTAATAATATATTTCCGTTCGGCTGTCATGGCCAGGAACCGGTTGCGGATCTTTTGAACATCCTGTAAAGAGAATGTATAATGATCACGGTAACGCATGTGCTCAATATGTGTCGCCTGCCGGCGTAGGTGATCAAAAAGGGGGGTGGGATTTGCAATACCGGTTACTAGCAATATGGCCAGGTTGTCTCCGTCAGGAGGGCGAGCCGGCCCGCCTGGAAATACAGGTGCCGGCTCCAGATAACGCAGGCTGGAAAAAAAGGTGCGCTGATGGTCCCGGGCCAGCATACTGATGATCTGTGTGCGTTCTCCTGAAGCAATAGTTTCGGGAGTTTTGGTCACGATTAGGATATCGGCCCGCTCCCGTTCGCTGAAGAGGTCGCGGTAGCGGCCGGCGGGGAGCAACCTTTTCGGTTGATGCAATGAGTGATACTCAAATAACAAGAGACTGAGACCCGGTTTAAGTGCCCTATGCTGGAATGCGTCGTCCAGCAATACCAGATCATGGCTTTCCTGCAACAGATTGACTCCTTTGACGCGATCTTCACAAACGGCGACAGTAATTTTCCTGAATTTGCACTTCAGCTGGAGGGGCTCATCACCAACCTCGGCAGCGGAATGTGCGGGTGTGACTTCGATGAACCCGGTGCTCCGGCGGCCATATCCTCTGCTTAATACGGCAATACGGTAACGAGGGGAGAGCAGCCTTACCAGATATTCTGTCATGGGCGTTTTTCCAGCCCCGCCGGCTATCAGGTTGCCTGTAACAATCACGGGCTTTTCAAATTGACGACTGTGTAACCAGCCGCAGTCATACAGGCGGTTTCTAAACCAGACGGCCGCCGCATACAACAATGAGAATGGATATAACAGGAGGTACATCCCGGCAAACTTACTGATTTTTCAGCGAGCCGGGCGATTGTATTTGTAAGAGTGTATAGCAATGCATACAACGTGACGATGGTCAGTGTACAATCGGGGTACAGTTTCGCTGTTACCTTTCAGATGGATGTAAAAGACAGTAAAAAATGTTTCTTCCCATATCATTTCAGCCGGTGCGGGATTAACGTATAGTAAAAATCGGATGCCGGTAAGAGTTTTGCACGGTTGTTGTTCCGTATATAAGTGAAGGAATAAATTGATTGTTTAACCGGATGGTCGGCCGGCAACAGCCCACCATCCATAGACCTAGTAAGCGGTATGACTAAAATCGAGTTTGACACCATGGTTACGCAGCAGTCGGAAGCACTGAAGGCGTACGCATTGCATTTTACGCACGATGATGAAGATGCAAACGATTTGGTACAGGATACCATTTTAAAGGCCATTACGTATTATAATAAGTTTAAAGAAGGTACCAATCTGAAGGGCTGGCTTTATACAATTATGAAAAATACGTTTATCAACAATTACCGGCGCTTCATCAAAATAAGTTCGTTTGTAACGAAATCGGATGAAATTTCTTCAGCCAACCTCGCTTATAGCGCTACCAGCAATCTGGGCGAAAATAAATTTGTGATGGATGATATAAAGCATGCCATGGCAAATCTGTCCGAAGAATATTATGTGCCTTTTACCATGTATTTTGAAGGGTACAAATATCATGAGATTGCTGAACACCTGGGAATCCCAATCGGTACGGTAAAAACCCGCATTCATGTGGCCCGTAAAATGCTTAAAAAGACCCTTAAGCCTTATTCATCGGTATTCAGGCAAATGAGTTTCGCATAAAATTAAAGAACAAACCTGGTTAACGAGGTGAATGCTGCGACACGGCTGCTGATTGCTTCGTTATCCAGGTCCGCAAGTTGTGCAGTGCCAAATTTTTCTACACAATAAGACGCCAGCGCTGAACCGAAGATAACGGCATTTTTCATATTGTGGAAACTGATGGTGCCTACTTTAGCCAGGTAGCCTATGAAGCCACCCGCGAACGAGTCGCCGGCTCCTGTCGGATCAAACACATCTGCCAACGGAAGTGCCGGTGCTGCAAATACCTGGTCTTCTCCGAATAATAACGCGCCGTGTTCTCCTTTTTTGATGATCAGGTAGTGAGGACCCATTGTGAGGATCTTCGCAGCGGCTTTTACAAGGGAATGCTCACCAGACAGCTGGCGTGCTTCCTCGTCGTTGATGGTTAATACATCCACCTGCCGGAGTACGGTTTTCAGATCATCCAATGCCACATCCATCCAGAAATTCATGGTATCAAGCACAACCAGCCGGGGTTTCTTTTCCAGCCGTTGGAGGGTAGTGAGTTGTATCTGTGGTGTGAGGTTCCCTAAAAGCAGGTACTCGCAGTCCTGGTAGCTTTCGGGGATAATTGGGTCAAAATCAGCCAGTACATTCAGGTCTGTTATCAAGGTATCTCTCCGGTTCATATCGTTGTGGTATCGGCCCGACCAGAAGAATGACTTTTGCCCTTCTTTTATCTGCAGACCCTCTGTTGCAATTTGACGGGAAGCAAACAACTCCAGGTTTTCGTTGCCAAAGTCGTCCCCGATCACGCTGACGATTTTTACGGGTTGATACAGGTATCTGGCAGCAAGGCTGGCGTAGGTAGCCGCACCTCCCACGATTTTATCTGTTTTGCCAAAAGGTGTCTCTATGGCATCAAACGCCACGGTACCGATGATCACTAAGCTCATGAAAGAAAATTTATCAATTAGGAAAAACTGCGGCAAAGATAGTGTTATCTTTTAAAGGGGCAAAACCCGCATGCTTACCTTTTGTCCCGTCTGGTAATCCGTGCCGGCAATTTCAATGTACTTAATGTGCGGATTTAACATGGAACCACCAGTGATGCGGACAAAGATCCGGTCTACAGCTGCTTTTTTGTTATTGATATTCGTAAAAGCCCTGAATTTTTCAGTTTTCGGGCAGCGGCTGAGGGTTAGCAAAATTTTTTTATAGGCGGTAAGACGGAGCTCAAACTGGTCATTTTTTAACGGTTTGCTATGTATTCCATAAGCCAGCTTCCGTTGAAAAAAAGAAAGTTCCTTTCGGGTCCCGCCTTCGGTGTACCTGATCCAGCTCGCCCGTACCGGTTCATCTTCATTAAGTTCACCATTTTTTATGTTCAGGCAATATACGATGGTGTTTTCGTCCGGATCGCGCTGCAGGTAAAATAATTGGTTTTCTTCCTGTGGCACCGGCAACGTTTCTACATTGACCTGCCTGTCAAACGGACTGTTTTCGGCTTCCGTGTGTTCCTGTGCCCAGCCGACCAGGCTAAAGGATAATGCGCTGATACTGAAAAGTAACTTCATACACCGTCCTCCGCTTTTTGATAATGATCAAATATAGTTTATTGTTAGTTAAATTCAAATTATATAGATGTAAAGAGAGGGTGGCTGTTTTTCTAACAAAATGCATGAATGCCTGACATTTTAGGTAAGTTTGCTGCGAAATTTTAGTAGAATACCTTATTGAGTATATCGTATGAGAACGATTGATGATTTGAATTTTGCAGGAAAAAAAGTGCTGATCCGGGTGGATTTCAATGTGCCGTTGGATGGGGAATTCCGGATTACAGATGACAACCGTATACAGGGAGCCGTGCCCACGATTCAGAAAATACGGAAGGACGGCGGTTCAGTGATCCTGATGTCACACCTCGGGCGACCGAAAGACGGACCTTCGGAAAAGTATTCGTTAAAGCATATTGTGGGCCACCTGGGAAGGGTGTTGGGGACAGCAGTGGATTTTGCGGATGACTGCATCGGCGATCAGGCACGTGAGAAAGCTGCTGCTTTGCAATCAGGGCAGGTTTTGCTGTTGGAGAATTTACGCTTTTATAAAGAAGAAGAAAAAGGGGATACTGATTTTGCAGAGAAGCTGGCGGCTCTCGGTGAGGTCTATGTGAATGATGCCTTTGGTACGGCTCACCGGGCACACGCGTCAACTGCTGTGATCGCCCGGTTCTTCCCCGGAGCGAAATATTTTGGCTATCTCATGGCCGGAGAACTGGCGAATGCAGAGAAAGTTTTAAATAATCCGGAACGACCTTTTACAGCAATCATGGGAGGTGCGAAAGTGTCGGATAAGCTGGAACTGATCGAAGCATTGCTCGAAAAAGTCGATAACCTGGTTATCGGTGGTGGTATGGCCTATACATTTGTGAAAGCACGGGGAGGGGAGATCGGCAACTCGCTGGTTGAGCTGGATAAACTGGATCTTGCAAATGAATTGGTGAAAAAGGCTGAAGCGAAGGGAGTAAACCTGGTATTGCCGACAGATTGCCAGATAGCGGATGGTTTTGCCCCGGACGCACCGGCGTACGATGGTCCTAATGATCAGATTCCGGCTACAAAAATGGGATTGGATATCGGATCGGCTTCCGCTAGGCATTTTGCAGAAGTGATCGGCGACTCAAAGACCATTCTGTGGAACGGTCCGATGGGGGTGTTTGAATTTGATAAGTTCGCTAAGGGAACCAAAGCCGTAGCGGACGCGGTGGTGACTGCTACGGCTAAGGGGGCATTCTCTCTTATCGGTGGAGGTGATTCGGCCGCCGCCGTCACGAAATTCGGCCTGACCGAGCAGGTAAGCTATGTAAGTACCGGAGGGGGAGCCCTGTTGGAATATATGGAAGGAAAACAACTCCCCGGTGTGAAAGCTATCTTGGAATAGGTTGTTAATGTGTTGATATACACATAACTATATGGTGAAAGCCCGGCTGTGCATGCACAGCCGGGCTTTTTTTTGAAAAAATGCCTGTTGAAGGAGGGGATTGTCAAAATGTGGGGAAAAAAGCCAGAAAAGACTGTGGAAAACTTTTTTGTGGGAAATTGTGGGTTAAAGTGGAATGTTTGCCTACTTTTACCTTGATTTTTTGGACAACTTCATTAATGAATTACTTAGTCGGCGAATTTGAATGTAAACTCGATACCAAAGGAAGAATGGTATTGCCGGCCAATCTCAAGAGAAAACTGCCTGAGATTGAGCAGGAAGGGTTTATTGTGAACCGTGGGCTAAAGAAGCATTTAGTGCTGAACACCCGGAAGGAATTTGAAAAGACGGTTGAAAAGCTGTCGCAATTAAGTGAATACGACAGTAAGCATGACGATTTTCTCAGGAAGTTTCTGCGCGGAGCGACAGAGGTTTTTCTGGATTCGGCCAATCGGTTGTTGTTGCCGAAAAACCTGGTTGACTTTGCCGGTATAAAAACGGATGTGGTGCTGCATTGCAGATTGCATAAAATAGAGGTATGGGCGAAGGAAGCTTATGATCAGTTATGGGAAGAGGAGGATGATCAGTTTCCCCAGTTGGCAATGGAGGTAATGGGTAGTCTTAGCCGGAAAAGCGAGGATGGATAGCCCTTATCATGTGCCGGTGATGCTGGAGCCCTGTATGGAAGGTTTGGCGATCAGACCGGATGGTATATATGTGGATGTGACATTTGGCGGCGGCGGCCATTCAAGAGCTATTCTGGAGCGTTTGGGTAAGGATGGAAGATTGTTTGCATTTGATCAGGATCCGGATGCGCTGGAGAACAGGCCTGATGACGGGCGTTTTACGTTTATTCATCAGAATTTCCGCTTTCTGAAAAATAATCTCCGTTTCCACGGGGTACGGAAGGTAGATGGGATACTGGCAGATCTGGGGGTGTCGTCCCATCAGTTTGATGAGGCCTCCCGCGGATTTTCCATCCGCTACAATGCGGTACTGGATATGCGGATGGACCAGGCTGGTGCATTGGATGCCCGGAAGGTGGTCAATAGCTACCCGGAAGAGGAGCTGCACCGGATTTTCGGTATGTATGGCGAAATACAGAATGCGCGTTCTTTGGCAAAAACAATTGTAACGGCGAGGCTCAGCCGGCCACTGGAAACGGTGGATGACCTGAAGGTGGCCATTCACAAGCTGATGGTGCGGGGCAGGGAAAATAAATACCTGGCCCAGGTGTTCCAGGCCTTGCGGATCGAGGTGAATGCGGAATTGGAAGCGCTTCAGGAGTTCCTGATGCAAACTGTGGAGGCGATCAAGCCCGGAGGGCGGCTGGTCGTTATGTCGTACCATTCATTGGAAGACCGGCTGGTGAAAAACTTTATGGCAAAGGGAAAGTTCAGGGGGGAACTGGAAAAGGATTTTTTTGGCAATGAGATCAGGCCTTTTATTCCGGTAACCCGGAAGGCAATCACAGCATCGGAGAATGAAATAGGGCAAAACAACCGGGCCAGAAGTGCCAGGCTGAGGGTGGCGGAACGTCTGGATAATTAACAAGGAGGCTGCCTGTGGCTTACAGCTTACTGCCTGCGGCTGATTGCTTATACTTATGATATGGAAAACAACAGGTACAACGACCCATTGGCAGGACAGGAGAATCTCGATGAAGTGGAGCAGAAAGCTGCGGAATCGCGGAATTTTTTCCGATCCCTTTTTGCCGCGGAGACCTATTCTTCGCAGCGTGCTGCCTCGTTTATTCCATTCCTGGTATTTCTTGCGGTATTGGGTATTGTGTATATCGCCAACCGGCACATGGCAGAAAAAAGTGTTCGCAGGATTGATGCATTGAGCCGGGAAGTGAAGGTAATGAGCTGGGAGTATAAAACGCTGAAGGCGGAACTGATGCAGCGGAGTACGCAGACGGAAGTGGCGCGCCGGGTGGATAGTATAGGCCTGAAAGAATTGACAGAACCGCCGAAAAAACTGGTGGTTGAACGGAACGGCAAATAAGGAGCGGGTTGGCAGATTAGTTAATTGGTGGTTAGTGGGGTGAGAACGGGGTGGCTGGCAACTGTTGACTGACGACTAAGTAACAAACGACTAAAGAACTGAAAAATGAATATCAGGACAGAAATATTGTTACGGGTTTATTTATCCTTCGGGATCATTGTGGTCCTGGCAGTAGCTGTGCTGTATAAATTATTTGTCGTACAGGTAGTAGAGGGCGACAATTGGCGGGCAATGGCCGATAGCCTTTCAACCCGCTATGCGAAGGTGGAGGCTACCAGGGGTAATATTTTTTCGGTGGATGGCCGGTTGCTGGCTACTTCAGTGCCAGAGTATGACTTGCGGATGGACCTGACGGCACCGGGTATTGTAGAGGACGAGGTGTTCTATTCTAAAGTGGATTCGTTGGCGTCAAAACTGGCTGCCTATTTTGGTGATAAACCATCCGTACAATATTCGCGCCTGTTGCGGCAGGCGCGAAAAGAGCGAAACCGCTATTTTCTGATTAAGCGGAATGTGACCTATCAGCAGATGAAAGCCGTCCGTCAGTTTCCCATTTTTAATCTCGGAAGGTATAAAGGTGGGTTGATTGCTGAGCAGAAGAACAAACGAATCAAGCCGTTTGGGATGTTGGCCGAACGTACCATCGGTTATAAGAATGAAAATGTACAGCCCGTAGGTCTGGAAGGGGCTTATGCGCACTACATAGACGGAGAACAGGGCAGGCGACTGGTACAGCGTATTGCCGGGGGTGTCTGGATGCCTATCAATCAGGAGATGGAGATATCACCAACGGACGGAGCGGATATCATCAGTACCATTGATATTAATATGCAGGATGTCACCCAGCGGGCATTGGAAAAACAACTGATCGCCAGCAGTGCCGATAACGGTTGTGCCATATTGATGGAGGTCGCAACAGGCGAAATCCGGGCAGTAGCCAATTTTACCAGGGAATCAGAAGGAGTGTATCGTGAAAAGTTTAACTATGCCATTGCACAGAGTGCCGAACCGGGATCCACATTTAAGCTGGCTTCTTACATGGTGGCATTGGATGACAGCAAAATAGATACAGGTACAATTGTGGAAACCGGTAACGGAACTTATCAGGTGCGGCGCCATACGATTAAAGATACACATGCCTATGGCTCCGTATCGGTAAAACGGGCATTTGAAGTGTCCTCCAATGTGGCAATTACGAAAATTATCAATACGTACTATAAAGATAATCCTGTCGCCTTTACCAAGCGGCTATATGCTATGAAACTGCATGAACCTCTTGGTTTGCAGATACCGGGCGAGGGGCGGCCGCTGATCAAGTCCCCCGATAACCGCAGCTGGAGTGGCTTATCCCTTCCGCAGATGGCCTATGGTTATGAATTGTTGTTGACACCCCTGCAGACACTTACGCTTTACAATGCGGTAGCCAACAATGGTAGAATGGTAGCACCGCTTTTTGTGCGTGAAATCCGCCGACTGGGTAATACCATCGAATATTTTGACACAAGGGTGATCCAGGACCAGATCGCGTCTCCCGGAACCATAAAGAAATTACAGGAAATGATGGAGGGTGTGGTCGAGAATGGTACCGCCAGGATACTGAAAAACCCGTTGTATAAGATTGCCGGAAAAACAGGTACGGCACAGATTGCAGCCGGCAGCGGGGGGTATCGTGACCGGAAGTACCAGGCGTCATTTGCTGGTTACTTTCCTGCAGATAAGCCAAAATACTCCATGATTGTGGTGATACAGCGGCCACGTAATGGCTATTATGGGGCGCACGTGGCCGGACCGGTATTTCGTGAAGTCGCCGACCGGGTGTTTGCAGCGGATAAGGAGATGTATACAGATGTCAGTTCGTGGCAGTTGGTAGGTAATACAACCATGCCGGAATCGAAGCCCGGCTCAAAAAAGTCAACAGAGATTGTTTATGGGAAATTGGGTATCAAAGCGTTGTATGCCGCGAATAATGAACTGGTACATACAGTGGATACCAATCGGGGAATTGCGTTTGATACGATAGAGCCTGAACCCGGTAAAGTGCCGGATGTCCGGGGTATGGGGCTGAAAGATGCGATGTACCTGTTGGGGAATGCGGGGCTGAAAACTCAGGTAAGGGGAAAAGGAAAGGTGGTAAAGCAGTTTCCGGAACCGGGATATGCCATAGCTGGCGGAAACACCATTACGATAGAATTACAGTGAAACGACTGAATGACATATTGCCAGGAGTAACGGTGCTGCAGCGGAAAGGGCGCGGTGATGATCCGGAAATACGGTCATTGCAGTTTGATTCGCGCCGGGTTGGGGAAGGGGATGTCTTTTTTGCGATCAGGGGCACACATACGGACGGGCATGCATTTATCGATCAGGTCATAGCCGCCGGTGTCTCTGCTGTGATATGCGAAGAGCTGCCGGCCCGGTTTTCTGAAGATGTAGCCTATATACAAGTGGAAGATACCGCAGCTGTATTGGGGGTGGCAGCCAGCCGGTTTTACGGGGATCCATCTGGCAAGCTGACGTTGGTAGGCGTAACGGGAACGAATGGAAAAACAACGGTGGCGACCCTGTTGTTCAGGCTGTTCAGTGGGTTAGGATATCAATGCGGCCTGCTGTCGACTGTTCAGAATCACATAGGAACCCAAACGATAGATGCCACGCATACCACACCGGACCCATTGGAATTGAACAGGTTACTTTACGAGATGGTCGAGGCGGACTGCGATTACTGTTTCATGGAGGTGAGTTCACACGCCATCGTACAACAACGTATCGCCGGGTTGGTATTTGCGGGGGGGGTATTTACTAATATTTCGCATGATCATCTGGACTTTCACAAGACGTTCAGCGAGTACATTGCGGCTAAGAAACTTTTTTTTGACCGGTTGCCGGACGATGCTTTTGCACTGACGAATATGGACGACCGGAATGGACTGGTAATGATGCAGAATACCAGGGCTCATATAAAAACGTATGCGCTGAAAACAATGGCTGATTTCAAGGGAAAAGTAATTGAAAGTCATTTTGAGGGCATGCTCATGGAAATTGATGATAATCAAGTGTGGGTGAGGCTAGTAGGCGGGTTTAATGCCTGCAATATACTAGCCGTATACGGCACGGCGGTATTACTTGAACAGAATACCGCCAAAGTGCTGACCGTTTTAAGCCGTCTGACAGGTGCAGAAGGACGGTTTGAAACACAGATTTCGGGTGGGGGAGTTGTGGGCATAGTCGATTATGCCCACACACCCGATGCTGTTCTGAATGTGCTGGAAACTGTTCGTGCGTTACGCAAAGGTAACAGCCAGATCATTACCGTTCTGGGATGTGGTGGAGATCGGGACAGATCTAAGCGCCCGGAGATGGCGGAAGCAGCGCTCAGATTCAGCGACAAAGTGATTCTGACCTCCGACAATCCGCGCAGTGAGGATCCGGCAATAATTATCAGGGAAATGGAAGCAGGCATTCCTCCGGGGAAAAGCAGGCAGGTATTTTCCATTACCGACCGCCGCGAGGCCATCCGGGCGGCATGTCACCTTGCGCAGCAGGGCGATATCGTGGTTGTAGCCGGAAAGGGCCATGAGAAATACCAGGAAATCAAGGGGGTGAAATACCCTTTCGATGATAAAGAAATTTTGTTAAATGCCTTTGGCGAACGATAGAGACGTATGCTATATTACTTATTTAGCTGGTTAGAGCAACATACCCATATTCCGGGAGGTGGACTGTTTCAATATATTTCGTTTCGGACGGCTATGGCGGTAATCGTTTCTCTGCTGATCACGACCGTGTATGGCGGGCGTCTTATTCAGTTACTTCGTCAAAAGCAGGTGGGTGAAACCGTGCGTAACCTGGGACTGGAAGGCCAGTTGCAAAAGCAGGGTACTCCTACAATGGGCGGATTGATCATACTGGGGGGCATATTGGTACCTACCCTGTTATTTGCCAGGCTGGAAAACATCTATATTATCCTGATGCTCGTAACCACCGTATGGATGGGTGCCATCGGCTTCCTGGATGATTATATCAAGGTGTTCCGGAAAAATAAAGAAGGACTGGCAGGCCGTTTTAAAGTGATCGGGCAGGTCGGATTGGGGGTTATCATCGCATGCACGATGTATTATCATCCGGAAATTGTTACAAGACAAAAAATTGCTACCCCTGCCGCCGCCGCCGAAACGGCCACGAATGTGACGGCAGTACGGCCGGAAAATGGGAAAGCTTATTATACGCAGGATGTAAAGTCCACGAAAACAAATATCCCGTTTTATAAAAATAATGAATTTGACTATGGTAAAGTCCTCAGCGAGTTTGGTCTGAACAGTGGTTTATATACTTTCATCGTATTCCTCATTTTTGTCGTTTTTATTGTCACCGCCGTATCGAACGGTGCAAATATCACGGACGGTATAGACGGACTGGCAACAGGTACCTCCGCGATTATCGGGATCACGCTGGCGACACTGGCGTATGTATCCGGTAACACCATATTCGCCGATTACCTGAATATCATGTATATACCGAATTCAGGGGAACTGGTGATTTTTGCCGGTGCTTTTGTTGGTGCCTGCACCGGATTTCTGTGGTATAACTCCTATCCGGCGCAGGTGTTTATGGGCGATACGGGCAGTCTGGCGATCGGTGGTATCATTGCGGCTTTTGCCATCATGATCCGCAAGGAACTATTGATACCGGTGCTTTGCGGTGTCTTTCTCATTGAATTGGTTTCGGTGATCCTGCAGGTGTCATACTTCAAATATACCAAAAGGAAATACGGGGAAGGTCGCAGGATTTTTCTGATGTCGCCTCTTCATCATCATTATCAGAAGAAGGGGTATCACGAGTCGAAGATTGTAACCAGGTTCTGGATCATCGGTATCATGTTGGCTATCATTGCGGTAGTAACACTCAAAGTTCGTTAAACCAATAGGAAGATGCACACGGAAACGTCATATCACTATCCGCAACAGGGAAATCTGGTAGTGCTTGGTGCTGGTGAAAGCGGTACCGGTGCTGCCTTGCTTGCCTTGCAGAAAGGGTTTAACGTATTTGTTTCTGACAGTGGGACAATCGCTGAACCGTACCGGACAGAGCTGGCGGATGCAGGGGTGGTGTTTGAAGAGGGGGGGCACAGTGCGGAGCGCATACTGCTGGCTGACCTGGTTATAAAGAGCCCCGGTATTCCGGAAAAAGCCCCGCTGGTGCAACAGCTGAGAAAGAACGGGATTCCCGTGATCGGTGAAATTGAATTTGCCGCGCAGTATACACGAGCGAAACTGATCGCGATTACCGGCTCAAACGGTAAATCGACCACTACTATGCTGACATGGTTTATATTGCATAATGCCGGACTGCATGTCGGCCTGGCAGGCAATATCGGGCATAGTTTTGCCAGGCAGGTGGCGACCGAGCAGTACGACTATTATGTGCTGGAGATCAGCAGCTTTATGCTGGATGATATGAACTTTTTCAGAGCACATATCGGTGCACTGCTGAATATTACACCGGATCATCTCGACCGTTATGCATATAGCCTGGATGCGTATGCGGCATCCAAATTCAGGATTGTCCGTAACCAGCACCCGGAAGATGTGTTTATCTTCTGTGCAGATGACCCCGAAACGATGAAACGGATAGATCACTATCCTACACCAGCGCAAATGCTGGGCGTGAGCCAGCAACAGGAACTATCAGATGGCGCTTTTCTGAATGATAAGAATGAAATTGAAATTCATATAGCAAACCAACCCGTATTTAACATGTCCATTTACGAATTAGCACTGCAAGGCAGACACAATGTGTACAACAGTATGGTAGCAGGTCTCGTGTCAAAAGTACTGGAGCTACGGAATGAGTCTATACGTGAAAGTATGGGCGAGTATAAAAATATTCCCCATCGATTGGAGCACGTTGCCCGTATTGCCGGGATAGATTACATCAATGATTCAAAAGCAACCAATGTGAATGCAGTCTGGTACGCCCTCGAAAGTATGCCGGCACCGGTAGTGCTGTTGATGGGAGGCGTGGATAAGGGAAATGATTATACCATGCTCACCGATCTGGTAAGGAGCCGGGTGAGGGGAATCGTATGTATCGGAAAGGACAACAAAAGTATTCATGAAGCGTTTGAAAACGAAGTAGAAATTATTGTCAATAGTATGGAGATGCAGGAAGCTGTACAAATTGCGTCCCACATTGCCCGGAAAGGCGATACGGTATTGTTATCACCTGCGTGCGCCAGTTTTGATTTGTTTAAAAACTATGAAGACAGGGGTGACCAGTTTAAAGCGGCGGTAAGGGAACTCTGATGGTTTGAAGATGTATTGATTCGGTATCGTCGTAAACGAATGCTACTTATTAATATAAAGAAAGAATGGAAAAGGTACTCAGTAAACTGAAAGGCGACAGATGGATCTGGATCATTGTGATCATCTTGTCCGTCTGGTCGTTGCTGGCTGTGTATAGTTCGGTTGGCACACTGGCTTACAAAGAGGGTAAGGGAACGGAAGTGTACCTGATTAAACATACAGCCCTGATCATTGGCGGGTTTGCACTGATGTATTTTTCCCATTTACTGGATTACAGATATTATGCGGGCATATCGAAAATACTGATGGCGGTTACCATCCCGTTGTTGTTGTATACATTGTTGTTTGGCAATACAGTGAATGAAGCGAATCGTTGGGTGACCATTCCTGTAATCAATCAGACTTTTCAGACTTCTGACCTGGCAAAGTTAGCACTGATTACGTTCCTGGCACGCATGCTGACCCGCAAGCAGGAAGATATAAAAAATGTGAAAACCGCTTTTGTGCCGATTATGGGTTCCGTATGTATGGTGTTTGCCCTGATAGCGCCAGCCAATCTGTCGACAGCCCTGATGCTTTTCGGTGTAAGTATACTGTTGCTGATTATTGGCCGGATCAGCATCAAACAGATTGCTTACGTTTGTGTGGCAGTGGGCTTCCTGCTGACACTGGTCGTTCTTTTCGGACCACGTCGACAAACCTATATTTCACGGATTGAAACCTTTATGGGCACAGGGGAGAAGGCGGAGGATCCTGATAAAACCTTTCAGTCTGACCATGCGAAGATAGCAATTGCTGATGGAGGACTGTTCGGTAAAGGTCCGGGCAACAGCACACAGCGGAATGTGTTGCCGCATCCTTATTCGGACTTTATTTATGCCATTGTGGTGGAGGAATACGGTGCGGTAGGAGGTGTCGCGTTGGTTGTGTTATACCTGGTGTTTATGTACCGGTGTATTCGAATCGTTACTCAAAGTCCGAAAGCATTCGGTGCGTTGCTGGCTGCCGGGCTTGGGTTCAGCCTAACCTTACAGGCTTTTGCCAACATGGCGGTGGCCGTGGGATTGGGTCCGGTGACTGGTATTCCGCTGCCATTGGTGAGTATGGGTGGAACATCCATCCTGTTCACCAGTGTGGCATTCGGGATCATACTGAGTGTAAGCCGGAATATTGATGAGTTTAAGCGCGGGGAACGCGGAGCGAAGGCAGCCGGTGATAAAGTAATTGTCGGCGAAATACCAGCAGTGGCGTAACATGGCAAAACGAGTGATCATAAGCGGGGGAGGTACCGGCGGACATATTTTTCCGGCCATAGCGATCGCACATGCGCTGAAGCGTCTGGCACCTGATACAGAATTGCTGTTTGTGGGAGCCAAGGGACGGATGGAAATGGATAAAGTGCCGGCAGCGGGCTATCGGATCGTCGGACTGGATATTCAGGGGATTAACCGCCGATCGCTTTTCCGGAATCTTTTGTTACCATGGAAGCTGTTGAAGAGCATTCGTAAAGCCCGTCAGATTATCCGTGATTTTAACCCCAATGTAATCGTCGGGGTGGGCGGATACGCGTCCGGTCCGCTTTTGATCGCTGCCGGCAATATGCATATTCCTTACCTGATACAAGAGCAAAATTCATACGCAGGTATTACTAATAAGCGCCTTGGCAAAAAAGCGGCGCGTATTTGTGTGGCGTTTGAGGGAATGGAGACTTTTTTTCCTGC
Organism: uncultured Sphingobacteriaceae bacterium; assembly: GCA_964546645.1. Classification (GTDB taxonomy): domain Bacteria; phylum Bacteroidota; class Bacteroidia; order Sphingobacteriales; family Sphingobacteriaceae; genus A37T11. The sequence goes on along the minus strand of CAZJKM010000009.1, from coordinate 20,365 downwards.
TCACAAATTGTTGCTTACCGGCAACCCCATCCGGAAGGATGCCGTGGATATCAAAGACAAACATTATGAGGCCTGTGAGTTGTTGAGCCTGTCGCCTCATAAAAAGACTATTCTGGTTACGGGTGGAAGCCTGGGTGCCCGTACGTTGAATACCTGTATACAGACAGGTTTGGAACGACTGGGGGAGGCGGATATTCAACTGATCTGGCAGTGCGGGAGCAGTTACTATGAAGCCCTGAAAGATCAGCCGGCCATAAAAGGCCAGAAAGGCCTGAAACTGGTGCCTTTCGTACACCGGATGGATCTGGCATACGCAGCGGCTGATGTGATTATTGCGAGGGCCGGCGCCGGAACGATCGCAGAGCTGTGTGCAGTAGGCAAACCGGTGATTCTGGTACCTTCTCCCAATGTGGCGGAAGACCACCAGACAAAAAATGCACAGGCGTTGGTACAGAAGGGGGCAGCTATGTTAGTAATTGATAACGCTGCTCAGGACGAACTGGTATCCGCAGTGCTTGCATTGCTGGAAGATAAAGAAAAAATGAAATCACTTGCTGCGAACATTCGTAGGTTGGCCATATGGGATGCCGATGAGGTGATTGCGGAAGAAGTATTGAAACTGGGATAGCAGCATGAACACAGATCATATCAAACAGGTTTTTCTGATCGGGATAGGTGGCATTGGTATGAGCGCCCTGGCGCGGTATTTCCGTCATGCGGGTTGTTTGGTGGCTGGCTATGATAAGACGGAAACGGAGTTAACGGCCAGGCTGCAGCAGGAAGGGATACGTATACAATACACAGACGATCCAACATTGTTGGAAGAGGTCTTCCTGCTGCCTGCCGATGATACGCTGATCATTTATACACCGGCTGTACCGAAAGACCTGGCCCTCCTGGCGGCTTTTGCCAGCGTAGGGCAGCGACTGTACAAACGATCAGAGGTATTGGGACTAATCAGCAGAAACAAGTATACCATAGCAGTTGCCGGTACACATGGTAAAACAACAACGTCCAGTATGGTAGCACACATACTGAAAAGTAGCGGCTATAATTGCTCTGCATTTCTGGGGGGGATTACCGTAAACTATGACAGTAATGTACTTTTTGCGGATAACGATGTGTTAGTAGTCGAGGCGGATGAATATGACCGTTCGTTCCTTACCCTGCATCCGGATATTGCCATTGTGACCTCCACGGACGCAGATCACCTGGATATCTATGGTGACAAGGACCATATGCTGGAGTCGTTCCGGTTGTTTCTTCAGCAGCTTTCGCCGAAAGGTACCCGCATCATCCGGAACGGCCTGCAGCTTACGACGGATATTTCCTATGCGGCGGGAGAACGGGCTGATGCATATGCAGACGCTGTACGTATAGAAAACGGTAGCTACTATTTTGATTATATACAGGGTGCTGACCATATCCGTACGATCCGGTTAGGTATTCCCGGCCGGCATAATGTAGAAAATGCCGTGGCAGCAATGGCAGCGGCACGGCAGTTGGGTATCCCTGATGCGGAGATCGTAGAAGCACTGGACTCGTTCAAAGGTGTAAAGCGTCGTTTTGAGTACATTGTCAACAACGGGCGCTTTATTTATATCGACGATTATGCGCACCATCCGGAAGAGCTCAGAGCCTGCCTGACAGCAGTGAAGAGCCTGTACCCGGATCGAAAACTGACGGTGGTTTTCCAGCCGCATTTATATAGTCGTACCCGTGATTTTGCGGTTGGTTTCGCAGAAGTGCTGGCGATGGCAGATCGCCTGCTGCTGATGGATATTTATCCGGCCAGGGAAATCCCTATTCCGGGGATCACCTCGTCCTGGCTGTTACAGCAGGTTAACCTTGCTGATAAAGACTTGTTGGATGCAGCGGCGATCGTATCCGATGTCAGCAGAAACCCGCCCGAACTGTTGCTGACGGTGGGTGCCGGAGATATTGATCGCTTGGTGGCACCATTAAAAGACGTATTAATTCATGCTTAACCGAATCAGACATATCAATTGGAAAAATATCCTGTTGGGGGTGCTGTGGATACTGTGTCTCGGTGGCCTCTTCACGCTGATGAGTTTTATCGGTGTAAAAAGCAGCGAACTGGCATGCCGGGAACTGAATATTCTGATTCCCGGTGAACAATCCTTCGTAGAAAGGGATGATATTGACCGGATGATTAGTCAGACACAGGGATCTTTGGAGGGGCGGACACTGCAAAGCGTTCCGCTGCATGAAATTGAAAAGGAACTGCGCACCAATCCACATGTAGAAAAGGCAGTGGTGTTCATGGATATGGACGGTACGATACATATACGTATTCGTCAAAGAGAGGCGTTGCTGAGGATATTAAGTACGGCCGGAGCTGACTTTTACCTGGATACAAAAGGGCGGAAGATGCCGGTATCACTCAAATATGCCCCGCACGTATTGGTGGCTAATGGTTTCATCTCTGAGGGGTACGATCGGAAAAAGGATGAGGCTATACAGACGGAACAGGTAAGACATCTGTTCAGGACCGCAAAGTTTGTATCCGCCGATAGTTTGTGGAATGAGCAGGTGGAGCAATTGTATGTCAACGCTGAACAGGATATTGAATTAGTACCGCGGGTTGGCTCCCAACGTATTGTGCTGGGTGATGCTGATTCCATCGACCGTAAATTCAGGAAACTGGAATTGTTTTATAAACAGGTCGTGCCGAGGGTGGGTTGGGATGCCTATAAAACGGTAAACCTGAAATTTGCCAACCAGATTGTGTGTGAAAAAGCCGGTCAGCCGGTCATAAGATAGAGATTATAAAAAAATCGTAGTAAATAGTTGTTAGTTCAAAATCAGTAATCATGGAAAGAAAAACTGCCGGAAGTAAAGAGTCACCGATCGTAGTAGGACTCGATATTGGTACGACCAAAATCTGTGTAACCGTTGGCCGGAGAAGCGGCAATAACAAAATTGAAGTGCTGGGCGTGGGGAAAGCCGAGTCGTCCGGTGTCAGCAGAGGGGTAGTGGCCAACATCCAGAAAACAGTAACCAGTATTGTACAGGCTGTAGAAGAAGCAGGTACCCAATCGAATGTGGATATCAAAGTCGTCAATGTGGGGATTGCTGGCCAGCATATCAAAAGCCTGCAGCATCGGGGTATTCTTACCAGGAAGGACGATAGTGAAATCGGCCGGAAAGATATTGAACGGCTTATTGAAGATATGTATAAACTCGTGCTCCCCCCCGGTGAAGAGATCATTCATGTACTGCCGCAGGAGTTTACGATCGATAATGAACCCGGTATCAAAGATCCTATCGGAATGGCCGGCCGTCGGATGGAGGCCAATTTTCATATCATCTCCGGACACGTCAGCGCTATCAAGAATATTAAAAAGTGCGTAGAGCATGCGCAGCTGGAAGCACAGGAGCTGATCCTCGAGCCACTTGCTTCGTCAGAGGCGGTACTGGATGAGGCTGAGAAAGATGCCGGAGTGGTATTGGTGGATATTGGTGGTGGAACAACCGATGTGGCTATATTCCACGAAGGTATTATTCGTCACACCGCTGTTATTCCATTGGGGGGCAATATTGTAACAGAAGATATCAAACAGGGTTGCGCGGTACTGCGTAACCAGGCAGAATTACTGAAAGTACGTTTTGGATCGGCGCTGGCGGACGAGAATAAAGATAATGAAATCATCTGTGTTCCGGGCTTGCGTGGCCGCGACCATAAAGAAATCTCCGTGAAGAACCTGGCATATATTATTCAGGCCCGCATGGAAGAAATTATAGAGCATGTATACTACGAAATCAAATCATCCGGTTACGAAAAAAAGCTGATCGGGGGTATTGTGATTACCGGTGGTGGCGCCCAGTTAAAGCACCTGGTGCAGTTGGTGGAATACGTAACAGGCCTGGATTGTCGTGTCGGCTTCCCCAATGAGCATCTGGCAAAAAATGAACACCTTCCCAAGAATGTGTACGATGAGCTGAAAAGTCCGCTCTATGCCACCGGAATCGGTTTACTGATCAAAGGGATCGCCGGTATAGAATACGATATGGAAGAAGAACAGCGGGCTGCTAAACCCCAAACAGAAATCATTGCTGAAGGTATGTCCAAAACCAAGGGGGCGCTGGGTCGGTGGCTCAGTAAAATGATCAGCGACGGCAAGGAAATAAAAAATGAAGATTACCTAAGTTAGCTTTTTTTCAACAAATGATGTTTTTTCCACAATATGCACAGTTGTGGAAAACTATTGTTGAAAAAGCACTATTATTACACTACGATTATTGGTCAGAAACACATTTTGTATCACGCTCTCTACGAGAAAAATACAGTATTGGTATGTCATTTAAGTTTGAAATGTTAAAGGAGCAATCGTCAATTATCAAAGTAATTGGCGTTGGCGGTGGTGGTGGAAATGCCGTGAATCATATGTACAAACAGGGAATCAGCGGTGTCGATTTCATCATATGCAATACGGATGCACAGGCGCTTGAGTTAAGTCCGATTCCCAATAAGGTGCAATTGGGAGCCAGTTTAACAGAAGGAATGGGAGCCGGTTCCGATCCCGATGTCGGTGAAAATTCGGCTATTGAAAGTATTGAGGACATCAAGCGGATGTTGGGCTCAAACACAAAAATGCTGTTTATTACGGCCGGTATGGGTGGTGGTACAGGCACAGGTGCGAGCCCGGTGCTGGCAAAGGCAGCGAAAGAGCTTGGTATTCTGACCGTGGCTATTGTGACTACACCCTTTGCATTTGAGGGAAAGCGGCGACGTATGCAGGCCGAAGATGGCCTGAATGAGCTGCAAAAATACGTTGATTCTTATCTGGTCATTTCAAACGACCGGCTGCGTGAGATTTTTGGTAATCTGACGATGAGTTCTGCTTTTGCAAAAGCGGATGATATATTGACGACAGCAGCCAAAGGTATTGCTGAAATCATTACTATTCCCGGGTACGTCAATGTGGATTTCAAGGATGTGCGTACTGTTATGAATAACAGTGGTGTGGCTATCATGGGTAATGAAAAAGCAGAGGGTGAGGATCGTGCACTGAAGGCTGTTATGGGGGCGTTGGCATCACCGCTGCTGAAAGATAATGAGATTGAGGGTGCACGTTATATCCTGCTGAATATTACGTCCGGCACCAAGGAGGTGACGATGGACGAAGTTGCCGTTATTACCGATTATATCCAGGAAAAAGCAGGGTTGACCGCAGACCTGATCTGGGGTAACTGTATTGATGAGACACTGGAAGAGCAGCTTTCTGTTACCATCATCGCCACCGGGTTCCAAACACAGGAAGAACGGAAGCGGGAGCGGGAGAATGAGCGTATAGAGATAGCGCTGGTCCCCGAGAATACACCACTGGTAAAGCCGGTCAATCAGTTCAGCCCTGCAGGAAGCACGTCGCCTGCAGCTCCGTCTGTTGCTCCTGTTGCGGATCATAACAAGGCTTCTTCTTCACCAACATTGCAACCTGATTTATTTGGGGCGTATATAAAACAACAGACTTCCGTTAACCAGTTGCCGCAGGATGAGCGTCGTTCCGAAGGGAGCGTATCTTCAGCGGAACCTGTGGTACGGCATAGCCTGACAGATCCGGAGCCTGTTGCAAACCCCGAAGCTGATGACATGTATGAAGTCCGGCTGTCGGAATCGGAATTTCATTTCTCCACACCGGAGCAGGCAACCGGGGTATCTATACCTCATCCCGGTACGGGACAGAAGGTACCGGAGCCTGTAAATGAATTTGCAGAGGCTGATAATGGGCTTGACGATCAGAAGGTGACGGAACAGTTGCAAAAGACAAAAGAGCGTATTATGAAATTGAAGGCACTGAGTGCAAAGTTACGTTCCGTAAACGGATTGCAGGAGCTGGAAACGGAGCCTGCTTATCGTCGGAAGCAAATGGCCTTTGAACAGGTCCCGCATTCGTCAGAATCTCAGGTATCGCGGTTTACTCTCTCTGCTGAAGATGGTATTACAGAAATCAGGCCTAATAATTCGTTTCTTCATGACAACGTAGATTGATGCGGATCAGAAAATAAGGTCAGGAAAAACAGGTATCATAGTGCCTGTTTTTTTGTTTTTAGGGGTCTGCAGCAACTCAATCCGGATACCTGTTAATGACTTGGAGTACTCCTCAGGCAGGGGTGGGTCGGTGAATTGTGGAAAAAAAGCCGCTTTTGACAATCGTTTTAAATAAGTAAAAATTTTTTTTTTAGAAAAAAGATTCTACTTTTAGCCACACATTACATTATTGACTTATTACAAACTAAAAAGGAGTATTTAATTATGGCAAGTATTAAAAAATTCAATGAGCTTAAAAGCTTGGTGGAAGGCTTGGAGGGGGATGCTGACAAATTTTTTAACAAGGGCAATAACGCCGCTGGTACACGTGTCAGGAAAGGCCTGCAGGAAGTGAAAAACCTGGCTCAGGCGATTCGCCTGGAGATACAGGAGTCAAAAAATGCTAAATAAACCGCATGTTAGAAAATTATAAAAAAGCCCTGATGTTTTCGTCAGGGCTTTTTTATTGACCTTTCCGTAGTACGGACAACAGCTGCTGTACTACATATGTATGGCTCTGTTAGCTGTAGCGGCGAGTGCCGCTTCCTTCAGCGCTTCTGTGAACGTAGGATGTGCATGGCATATGCGGGCAATATCCTCTGCAGAAGCACGATATTCCATAGCGACGACAGCTTCGGCGATCATATCCGCAGCCCGTGGGCCGATCATGTGGATGCCAAGCACTTCATCGGTATCTGCACTTGCCAGGACTTTTACAAATCCGTCTGTATCGCCACTGGCTTTTGCTCTTCCGCTCGCCTTGAACGGAAAGGAGCCAGTTTTGTATTTGACGCCCTGTTCCTTCAGCTGCTCCTCTGTATAACCCACGCTGGCTACTTCCGGCCAGGTATACACTACACCAGGTATCAGGTTGTAATTGATATGGGGTTTTTGGCCGGCAATCAATTCGGCAACAAACATCCCCTCATCTTCTGCTTTATGTGCTAGCATGGCACCTTTGATCACGTCGCCAATCGCGAAAATACCTTTGACAGGAGTTTCCAGATTTTCGTTGACCGGTATTTTCCGGCCTCTCTCTTCCAATGTGATACCAATTTTATCCAGTCCAAGTCCTTCTGTATAAGCTGTTCTTCCTACTGCTACGATGCAATAGTCGCCTTCCAGTGTAACCTGTTCCCCTTTGCTGTTATCGGCTGTCACCGTTACTTTTTTGCCTTTCGCTGTCGCACCGGTTACTTTATGCTGCAGGTAAAACTCCATGCCCAGGGTTTTCTTCAGCACCCGTTGCAGTTCCTTGCCCAGTCCGCCATCCATCGTGCCGATCAGTGAGTTCATGAATTCCACCACGGATACCTTCGCGCCGAGCCGTGCGTATACCGATCCCAGCTCCAGGCCGATGACGCCGCCGCCGATAACGATCAGGTGTTTGGGTATCTCTTTCAGGTTCAGCGCCTCGGTGGATGTGATAATCCTTTTTTTGTCTACCGGTAATGCCGGCAGGGCAGTGGGCTTTGAGCCGGTGGCAATAATAATATTCTTACCGGTGAGCTCTTCCGAGCTTCCGTCGTCTTTTGTTACCTTGATGGTATTTTTGTCTACAAATGAGCCGGTCCCGTTATAAGATGTAATCTTGTTTTTGCGGAAGAGAAATTCAATTCCGGCGGTGTTCTGTTGTACGACATCGTCTTTACGGGCAATCATCTGCTTTATGTCCACTTTCAGATCCTTCAGCTGGATGCCGTGAGTGGTAAAATGATGAGCGGCATTGTGGTAATGTTCCGAAGAATCGAGTAACGCCTTGGAAGGGATACAGCCTACATTCAGGCAGGTGCCTCCAAATGTTTTATATTTTTCTATAACTGCTGTTTTTAAGCCCAACTGGGCACAGCGGATAGCCGCTACATAACCACCCGGCCCGCTGCCGATAACTAGTACGTCGTATTGCATGGATGTTGTTTTATGGCTCCAAAGGTAATGAATATTGGCCCTTACGCCTAAAAATAAGGCAAAAAAATAAGGCAGCGGAAAATGGCTGCCTTATTTTTACAAAAGTTGTATGCAGTAAATAAACTGCTTCTTATTCAGCTACAATGTTGCCCTGCATGATGCCGTAATGGCCGGGGAAGCTGCATACAAAGGGATAAACACCTTTGTCATTCAATGTGAACTCAATACTATCATTCTCACCGGGACCCAGTAGTTTGGTGTGTGCCACGATGGATGACGCAAATGTTGCAGGGATATATTCTTCAGCCTGCGCACGTACTGCTTCACCACCGAATGACGCCAGATCAGTGCCGGGCAGCAAAACAACCACATTGTGTCCCATGGCTTCTTTAGGCAAGGAACCTGCATTCTTAAAGTTAAGTTTAACGGTTTCGCCCACTTTTACTTTGAACAGTGTTTTGTCGAATTTCATCTGGTCGTTGCCTTCCAGTTCAATCGTGTTGCTCAACTCCACTGCTTCAATGCCCGGAATAGAAGCAATCGCCTCATCAGCAGCAGATGGGGAGGTAGTTTCAGCAGCTGTTTCAGTGCTACTGTTTGATTGGCCACCGCCGCAAGCTGCTAAGCACAATACACCTGCTAACGCTGGTACGAAAAATAATTTTTTCATGATATCTCGTTTAATTTTAATGGTATAAACTGGTGCAAATGTATTATTCTTTATCAGTATTTGAAAACCTGTGTGTATTTTGATAAAAAAATGGCAGCTAAATGATCTTTGTGTCGGGTGTATGGTCCAACCGGCAACCCCGTCCATCATTTACAGGCGAAAATCGTTAACTTCGTACCTATGAACAGACGATTCATTGCCGGATTTCTATGTTTATTTTGGGGCTGGGTGCTGACGGAGTCGGCACACGCTCAGCTACTGTGGGAAAAACCGGTATTTTCCCGGGCCGACACCCTTCGTGGCTATTTAAGCCCTGAGCGCACTTGTTACGACGTTACCTATTACCATCTGGATATTACCATTGACCCTGACCGGAAATTCCTGTCGGGCAGCAATACGTTTTCCTTTCTGGCTGTGACCGGTTTCCGGCGCCTGCAGTTTGATTTGTTTGCAAACATGGAAGTGGAGAAGGTAGTCTGGAAAGGGAAGAGTCTGCCCTTTTCGCGTGAGTTTAATGCAGTATTTGTGGATTTTCCGGAGAAAGTGAAGGCAGGTTCACGTTCGTCCTTTACGGTCTATTATAGAGGCAACCCGGTAGTTGCGCAGAACCCGCCTTGGGATGGTGGTTTTGTTTTTTCAAAAGATCATGCCGGAAGGCATTGGGTGGGGGTTGCCTGTCAGGGCGCAGGTGCCAGCTTATGGTGGCCGAATAAGGATCACCAATCAGATAAAGCGGACAGTGTGCTGATCAGCGTTTCTGTTCCGGACGAATTGATCAATGTGAGTAACGGGAGACTGCGGCGTGTTGAAAAAATGAATGATGGTTATCGTACATTTCATTGGTTTGTATCCTATCCCATTAATAATTACAATGTAACCGTGAATATAGGTGATTACAGTCATCTGCAAAGTAATTACAAAGGTGAGCAGGGTAGGCTGGATCTGGATTATTACGTGCTGAAAGAGAACCGGGTAAGAGCAGCTGCTCATTTTGAATCCGATGTACAGCAACTGCTGCGTTGTTTCGAAGGATGGTTCGGGCCTTATCCGTTTTACCGCGACGGGTATAAGTTGGTGGAAACACCCTATCTGGGCATGGAGCACCAGGGGGCGATTGCTTATGGAAACCAGTACCGTAAAGGTTATCTCGGTACGGATCTTTCCGGCACCGGTTATGGTGGCAGTTGGGATTTCATTGTTGTGCACGAGAGCGGACATGAATGGTTCGGTAACCGGATCACTTCATCGGATATCGCTGATATGTGGATACACGAGGCTTTTACCACCTATTCAGAAGGTTTGTTTGTGGAGAGCCGTGAAGGGAAAGAGGCGGGTGCTGCTTATATAAAGGGGTTGCGTGGTGCTGTAAAGAATGACAGGCCGATCATCGGTTCGTATCATGTCAACCATGAGGGGTCGGGTGATATGTACTTTAAAGGGGCCAATCTGATACAGACTATCCGCACAGCGCTGGACAATGACAGCCTTTTCCGTGAGATCCTGCGTGGTCTGAACCGGCGCTTCGCGTTTGTGCCCGTTACGACGGAAGAGGTAGTGGCATACATCAACGAAACAGGCGGTCGCGATTTTACCACAGTTTTTGACCAATATCTCCGTTATACCGGTATCCCGGAGCTGGTATTCGGAAAGGACGGAAACGGACAGTTGACCTGTTACTGGCGTGCGGATGAAAAAGGCTTTGACCTTCCGGCCAGAATCAGGATGCCTGGAAAAGACTGGCAGTTTATCTATCCGACTACCGTTCCCCGGGTATTGCCGGTACCGGCAGATGCGGATATCGAAGTGGATACAGACGGAATGTATATCAACGTGCGGAAATAGCAGATCGGTTCAGCTGATGTCTCCCGCCCAGGTGATAACGCAGCAGGAACATCTGCTGATTGTCTACCGCACCTGGTGTGAAGTGAAAGCTGGCGGTGAACCGGCCTTCCAGGTTACCACGCCGCAGCGGTGTCCATCCGAGGTCCAGCCTGTTGTAACGGGTGGCCGTATAAAAACGGTCGCCATACGGTATATCATGCGCATCGCCGGCATAAAAGTTATTGGTGACTGAGAACATGCGATAAGCAGCATGTACTTCCAATAGTGCTCCTTTGGGTGTTCTGGCATCATAGACATCGCGGAGCCGGTCGTACGAAAATAACCCGCCTGCGCTGAGTGTCAGCGAGTCAAGGGGTGTTACCCCAGACAAGTTCAGTCCGGCCCGCACGGTACCCGCTGCATTGTCCCGTACGTTATCGTTTTCACCTTTCACGGCTGTTCCGGCATTATGCCACATCATGACGTGGTGATTGAAAAAGAACCACCCGAATCGTACCTCTCCGGAGAGCCCGGCCAGAAATTGTTCCCGGTTTTCGGTAGTTTGCCGGCTGGTCCAGTCGATCCATACCTGCTGCATAACCTTGTTGTTCTCATAGCGGAGCAGCATGCCCTCCACATTGGGGCGGTAGTACAGGAGCGTATCATTCAGTACCGCCCGTGGGTAGGTATCCAGCAAGTCCTGCCGGGGGAACAGGCCCATATACAACCGGAAGCCGTATTGCTCATAGTTGTAATATATAATCGGGTTCACGCGGTCAATGCTGTTGGCCGAGCCGAATTCCTGCAGCAGGTTCACGCCTGCCCTCAGCCGGTGACTGCTGTCCGCCCGCAGACCGATTTCCGGTGAAAAACGTACGCCCAGGATGGATTGCGGATACCTGCCTGATGCAGCGTACTCACGGTTATCGGCAAAGCCGAAGAAAGAGGCGCTCCATTCCAGTTGTTGTGCCTTCAGCTGAAGTACTGGTAGCAGAAGTGTGATTAATAGTGGGATGCCAATGATTCCTTTCATGGTACTTCAATCGTGTATTTAGGACTGTTACGTGCACCGGGGAAAGGCTCTGTCCGAACAGAAAAGACCAGCATGTATTTCCCGGCGCTGTCCGGTGCTTTGATACGTATGGGGAGTGTAACCGTTTCACCCGGAGGGATCTGTATCTGTTCATACTCTCCGTCGACAGGAATGTAGTGGCCTGCCTCATACACCTGTCTGGTATAGCCGTATTCCAGGAAAAACTTCCAGGGGGTACCGGCATTGGAGAAGCTCACCGTGTCGTGATAAGGATTATGGAGATGTAGTACCATATCCTGTATGGCTCCAGCCGCCGGGTGTCGGTTTAACTCCTCCGCATGGATTTCCAGTTTCTGGTATATTCTCACTTTATCCAGCCAGCGTCCGTAATAATCCCCCCTTACCGTTCTGATGGTGTCTTCCCCGGGAATGCCGTGGCTGCCGCCGGTTACGTAATAAACACGTTGATGCCGGAGACCATCTTCGATAGGCCAGTGGTCGAACTGGGTTTTACGGTAGTCTCGGGAATCATATGCAAACCCGCGCGTAGTCTGGTTATAGAAATCATACACAGAGGCACGCTGAAATCCACTGTCCATAACCACATAATTATCTCCGGCTTTTTCATGTATTGCCTTTGCCCAGTCGCTATTACCATAGAAATTGCGCAGTGCCGGCAGCTTGCCCAAGGCCGGAACAGGCAGTATGAAAAGGATGCGGACCAGGATGACCAGAACAATGCCGGTGATAGCCAGCCTGCTGAACCAGGCCGGTACCTGCTGCAAGCGTGCCAGATAAGCAGCAGACAAAAGGAAGAACGGAATAAATGCCAGCAGGGTCCAGTGTGCTTCTACCGATCCTTTGAAGGTGCTCAGGAAAAAGAACGCAAGGATGCCGATAAAGTTTATTTTCAGTGTTCTGAGGAACAGATGGTCAGTTTGGAACCGGAATACCCGGTAGTACAACCACCAACCGGTGAGCGGGCCGGCGATAGCCAACTGGCCGAGCATAAAGTCAGTAGTAAAGCTGAACCGGTAAGGCCGTGCGGAGCGGTCTATCAAATGAAACTGTACGGAAGGATAGTTGTTGTTGATCTGCCAGTAAACATGCGGTAAGAACAGTACAATGGCAGTGCCTGCCGCCAGCCAGAGTGAGGGACGTTTCAGTAACTTCAGGTTAGGCAGCAGCGAGAAAAATATAACCAGCACTGCGTGGTATTTGCTATATAGCATGAGGGCGACGACTGCTCCCAAGGCGATCGCCAGTTTGTGGCTGTCCTGTTCCAGGTATTTCCGGAACAGCAAAAAGAATGATACCGTAAAGAAGAACAGGGGACTGTCAGGTGTGGTAATAAAGCTGTACACATGGAACAGTACAACGCTGCTGAACAGCAGGATGAATAATCCCGGTTTAATGCCCTGCTCCCTGGCAAGCCGCCACAGCAGGTATACGGCGAGGGTATTACTGATCACCGTCAGCAACCGCAGCGAAAGCGTTCCGTGGAACAGCGTTGTACCGGCATCAATGAATAGTGCCACCATCGGCGGATGATCAAAGTATCCCCAATCCAGAAACTGCGCATACAGCCAATAGTACGCTTCGTCGTCATGCAGCTCGGTAAGAGCCGCCTGGAAAAGATTGACCAGCAGCCAGAGCAACAAAAAAAAGATAATCGGTTTGTCAGCGTTACGTCCTCTCATGGTTTATCCCTGTGTTGCAAATGTATAAATATAATTGCCCAGAAAGTTCCATATGGATACGACCCCGATCGCAAAAATCTTGGAGAGATAAAAGTTGAATTTCAGTTTATCATTGAACAGAAACAGGATCATGTTATTGATGACCAGTCCGATCAGTGCAATGCCTAAGAATTTGGAAAATTCCAGCAACCGGGCTTCCAGTCCGGGCGTTACAAATGTCCAGTAACGATTCAGCAGATAATTACTGCAGGTAGCTGTAATAAATCCGATGGAATTAGCCAGGTATTTATGCAGCCCGAGTTTTTCTTTGCACAGGTACGTAAGGGTGAAATCCACTACCACACCCGACAGGCCTACCAATCCAAATTTGATGAACTTAGTGATGAAATCGGCAGTGAAGGGTAGGGATGACATGCGTGTCAGGAATAGGGACAATGATCAGAGATGAAAAGGATTTTCCTCCCCATCTCTGATATGGATATCATATTTATACTCCCAACAACAGGCGTGCCGGATCTTCCAGCAGTTGTTTTACCCGCACCAGGAAACTAACAGATTCTCGGCCGTCAATAATCCGGTGATCGTAGGAGAGTGCCACATACATCATGGGACGGATAACGATTTCGCCATTTACCACCACAGGGCGTTCCACAATGTTGTGCATACCAAGGATCGCAGATTGCGGTGCATTGATAATCGGAGTCGACATCATGGAGCCGAATACCCCGCCATTGGTAATGGTAAAGGTACCGCCGGTCATTTCCTCAATAGAGAGTTTGCCGTCACGTGCCTTTGTAGCCAGTTCAACGACCGTTTTTTCAATCTGGTCCAATGACAATGACTCAGCATTTCTGATAATGGGTACGACTAATCCTTTAGGCGCAGAAACCGCGATGGAAATATCTGCAAAATCGCTGTAAACAACCTCGTTCTCTTCAATACGGGCATTCACTGCCGGCCATTCTTTCAGTGCGGTTGTAACCGCTTTCGTAAAGAAGGACATGAAGCCCAGTCCCACACCGAATTTGTCTTTGAACTTATCTTTATACTTCGCTCTCAGATCCATAACCGGCTTCATATCCACCTCATTAAAGGTGGTCAGCATGGCCGTCTCGTTTTTGACAGAAACCAGGCGTTTGGCAATGGTCTTACGTAAAGACGACAACTTTTCGCGCCGCTCGTTCCGGCTACCGGGAACCACAGCAGGTGCCGGTTTACTTTCGGCCTTGGGCGCTGCGGCACTTTCTGCCTTTGCAGTTGGTTTTGCCTGCTCTGCGTTCAGGGCATCCTCTTTGGTAATCCGGCCGTCTTTGCCTGACCCCTTGATGCTTGCAGGATCAATCCCCTTCTCTTTTAATATCTTTGCAGCAGCAGGTGAGGGTGTACCTGCGGCATAGCTGTCTTCCGCTTCATCGGCCGCAGCGGATGTCGCTGCAGGAGTAGTACTCTTTGTTTCAGCAACAGCCGCCGTGCTTTCAGCTTCCGGTTTTGCGCTTCCGGCCGGCTTTTCACCCGCCGCAGCACTACCTTCTTCAAGGATGGCAACCACAGCACCTATTTCCAGTGTATCCCCTTCCTGGGCAATGATTCTCAGGATACCTGCTTTTTCGGCAGGAAGTTCAAAAGTAGCTTTATCCGATTCCAGTTCGGCAATGTTTTCATCCATTTCCACGTAGTCGCCATCCTGTTTCAGCCATTGCGATAACGTTACTTCGGTAATGGATTCGCCTACGGTAGGTACTTTTATTTCTAAGCTCATACTAGTTGTTTGTTGTAATGGATTAATCTACTTTTGAAGCTATTTTTTCGTCTTTTTTAACTTTCTTTTTTACTTCCGTGCCGGCTGTGCTGTCTTCAAAGGCCCGGGCAACCAATGCCACTTGCTGGGCAATATGCTGTTTGGCATAACCAGTTGCCGTACTGCTGCTTTCCTTGCGGGATATTACTTCCAGTGTCACACTGCGATTCCGTAATTTCCGGCAGATATACGGCCAGCCTCCCATATTCTCCGGCTCTTCCTGAACCCAGTAGAATTCTTTTGCGTTTTTGTATTTATTTTTTACGGACCGTAGTTTATCCATTGGTATCGGATAGAGCTGCTCAACACGCACAATAGCCACATCCTTCCGTTCATCTGCCTGCTGTTTTTCGAGCAGGTCGTAGTAGACTTTCCCGCTGCAGAACAATACGCGTTTCACTTCAGCTACGGTTACGTAATTGTCATCGATTACCTCCTGGAACTGACCTTTTGTGAAGTCCGCAACCGGGCTTACCACTTTCGGATGGCGTAGCAGGCTTTTAGGAGTGAAAACGACCAATGGCTTGCGGAAGTCACGATGCAGTTGGCGACGCAGGATATGGAAGAAGTTCGCCGGTGTGGTACAATTGGCAATTTGCATATTGTTATCAGCACACAACTCCAGGAAGCGTTCGATCCGTGCTGAAGAGTGCTCCGGCCCCTGTCCCTCCAAACCGTGAGGCAGCAGCATCACTAAGCTATTGGATCGGCGCCATTTTGTTTCTGCACTCGATATGTATTGATCTACGATGATCTGGGCACCGTTGTAAAAGTCACCAAACTGCGCTTCCCAAATGGTTAAGCATTGCGGGTTTGCCAATGCGTATCCGTATTCAAATCCTAATACGCCGTATTCGGATAAATGGGAATTGTAGATATGGAAATTGACCTTGCCGTCATTCAGTTGCTGAAGGGGAGTATATTCTTCTTCTGAATCTTCCAGAGTCAACACTGCATGACGGTGCGAAAAGGTACCCCGCTCCACATCCTGGCCGGATACACGTACCCGCAAACCCTCTTCTAACAGGGTAGCATAAGCAAGTAGCTCACCCATAGCCCAGTCGAACTCCTTGTTTTCTGCCATTTTCAGCCGTTCATCAAACAGACGGGAAATCTTTCTGAAGAACTTTTTATCTTTCGGAAGCGTGCTGATCTGTTTGGCCAGCGCCAATAACTTCCGTTCAGGGACAGCAGTTTTTACCGGAACGAAAATGTCTTCGTATTTTGCCTTTCTCAAGCCCTTCCAGGCACCCGAATACATGGGATTATCCTGGGTCAGGTTCTCCTCCTCCTTGGATTCTTCCAGGCGTGCCTGCAGAAGACCACGGAAGTCTTTTTCCATTTCCTTTGCCAGGTTGGCATCCACACTTCCCTGTTCTAAGAGCTTTTTGTTATATACTTCACGGGGATTGGGATGGTTCTCAATGGCTTTATAGAGCAGTGGCTGGGTAAACTTCGGCTCATCGGCCTCATTGTGGCCATACCGGCGATAGCACAACAGGTCAATAAACACGTCGGTGTGGTATTTCTGCCGGTACTCAACGGCCATATTAATAGCGAAGACCAGGGCTTCCGGGTCATCTCCATTCACATGGAACACCGGTGAAAGGGTTACTTTGGCGATGTCGGTACAATAAGTAGACGAGCGGGCGTCTTTGAAGTTGGTGGTAAAACCAACCTGGTTGTTCACCACAATATGAATGGTCCCACCGGTCCTGAAACCTTCCAGCTTGGACATTTGGATCACTTCATAAACAATGCCCTGTCCCGCAACGGCGGCATCGCCATGTATCAGTATCGGAGCAATTCTCAGCGCATCACCCTCATACTTCATGTCGATTTTGGACCGCACAATACCTTCCACAACCGGGTCGACAGTTTCCAGATGTGAAGGGTTCGGCACGAGACTAAGGTGGACATCCTTGCCGCCATATGTTTTTATATCAGCTGAGTAGCCTAAATGGTATTTTACATCCCCACCGAAATCCTGTTCAGCCGAATCAACATAAGTCTTTCCCTCAAACTCAGAGAAAACGCTCTCGTAAGATTTTTTCAGAATATTAGTCAATACATTCAGCCGGCCGCGGTGTGCCATGCCAATCACAAATTCCTGTATGCCGAGATCAGCTCCTTTATTAATAACCGAATCAAGTGCGGGAATCAGGCTTTCCGCCCCTTCCAGTGAAAAACGCTTTTGTCCCAGAAACTTGGTTCCCAGGAAGCTTTCAAACACCACCGCTTCATTAAGCTTTTGGAGGATCCGCTTTTTCTCTTCAATGGAGAAATTTGGTTTATTGCGGGTGTGCTCCATATGATCCTGCAGCCATTTGATCTTATCCGGGCTGCGGATATATTTGAATTCCGCTCCCACACTGCCGCAATAGGTTTCCTCAATCAGTTGCCTGATATCCCGTAGCTTGGCAGGGCCCAAACCCACTTCTATCCCGGCGTTGAAAACAGTATCCATGTCGGCTTCACTCAGCCCGAATGTCTCCAGCTCTTTACCGGGATAATATTTACGGCGTTCCCGTACAGGGTTGGTCTCCGTGAATAGGTGACCACGGTCGCGGTAGCCGTTGATCATATTCAATACATTGATTTCCTTCAGGAAATGCTCGGGAATATCTTCTTTGGATCCGGTCCCGTTGGTGTGGCCGAAGTCAAACCCTTCGAAAAATTTTTGCCATCCGAAGTCAACCGAGTCAGGGTCCTCTTTATAGGATTGATAAAGGGAATCAATGTAAGCAGAATCTGCGTTACTTAAATACGAAAGCGTGTTCATGTAGTTGTTAAAACAATGATGCGCAAAGTTAAAAATTATAGTTGGTATTGACGAGCATCTGTCTCTTCATTTTTAATTATTTATACCGCTTCAATGGTAGCAAAAACAACGCCAGAGGAAAAAAACCAGGCGGTTTTTTACAGAATTTGTTCTTTTGAAAGGGATGCCTGCAGCCAGTGTTCTGTGTACGTACCCTGCGGATCGAAATCAGTAGCCAGTCTTTTTATATCAGCCGGCTTATTGTCCCGGAGACTACTTCCGACGCCGGCAGCATGCGCCCACGATCCGTAATTGCTGGCAGGGGCATAATCAATCAGCATTTCTTCAAAATAAGATGCTCCCCACAGCCAGTTTATATGCAGGTGGTGTATCAGGTAGCTGGCGCAGATCAGCCTTATCGGATAAGGTATGAATCCAGTCTGATTCAATTGCCGTATCCCCGCATCTACCATGTCGTAACCGGTTCTTCCGGTTTTCCACTGCTCAAAACTTTCCTGGTTCCCGGTAGCGCGCGGGGCTTCGCCGGTAAACCCTTCCTGCCGGAAAAAGCGGTTGCCATGTTTTTTAAACATAAAGCGGTAGTAATCCCGCCACCACAGACCCAGCATAAACCCCTGGGCTTTGGATCGGGCAAGGCCGTCTGCTTCTGCTGCCTTTACCGCATGGTATACGGTGTGGGCTGACAGGCAGCCCAAAGCCAGCCAGGGAGACAAGATACCGCTACTATTGCCCATGAGGGGGGAGATCATTTCATTGTCGGTCAGAAAAGTCTGCATCCGGGTTAACCCTTCCTCTTCCCCGCCTTTGAAATACGAAGGTAAGATACCACCCGGATGGATGGAGGTGTACTCGTCATCAAACCCCAGCTCATTCAATGTCGGAATCAATGTATTGTTCAATGAGGCCGGAACTACTATTTTTTCAGTCAGAGGAAGATCAGGCCGGATACTGCTTTCCCGCTCCGTCCTCTTCCGGAACCTGCTGAAATCGTCGGGTATATCCCGGATGGGAAACGGAAGGTCTTCCTTATGATACAGGGTGTGTCCGATAAAATGGCGCAGATTCAGCCGTTGCTTCCAAAGTGCTTCTTCAACCAGTGTGGATATATGTGTCTCTTCTTCGGCAACTTCCCGGTGATGGTATACTTCATCTACCTGGCAGGCTGCTGCAATCTCAGGTATCACCACTTCGGGGTAACCTGTAATGGTCAGCAGGTCTCCTCCGTGCAGCTGTAAGTTTTTTTTCAGATTAAGGACACTTTCGAGTATGAACCGGGCCCTGTGGATACCGGTTTTTTTAGTGGAGAAAGCCGTTTCGGTATAATGTCTCGGATCGAAACAATATACGGGCACCACCTGTCCGGCGCGATGCATGGCCTGATAGAGGATTTCATTGTCATGCAGCCGCAAATCATTTCTGAACCAAACCAAAATGGTCTTGTTACTCATTGTTGTCAAAAAGATAAACCAGACAAACTTAGACAAAGTTTTAGTGGTATCCAATCCAGCCCCCGGTATATGACACCAAATTTACGATAGTGCACTGTTTTCGGAGCGGTATTTTGTGTGTATTATAGCTGGTTTTATTCTGATTTACTTATTTTGCAGCGGTTGATCCCGCGGGTTGTCCGGTTGATAAGGGAAGCGTGGCAAAGGCCGTCAAAATATTAAAATGAGAAACAGAATGTGCTGTTGTTTGTATACTATTAGGGTAATACATAAACCATTAATGAACAGCATTACTTAATGTGTATATGAATATATTGATTACCGGATTTAACAACTACCTTGGTGAAAACCTGGCGTCTTTTTTTGCGGAACAGGGAGACCATGTTTTCTGTCTGGTTCGCAGTAAAACGCTGTTTATGAAAAAAAGATCCCCACACGCTAATATCACAGTGGTTGAAGGGGATCTGTTTCGCGAAAAATACGCACAGGAGATGCCGGCTGAAATCGATGTTGCTTTTTATCTGAACCAGGAACTGGCAGATCGGGGAGGCATTCATAGGGATATGGAAATTATTTCTGTACAGAATTACGTAAAGAAACTGCGCCGCATTTCCTGCCAGCATTTTATATATGTCAGCCGGATGCGTTCCATGGTTGCCGATGAAGTGGCTCAGTTATTACGGCAAAGCTACATTCCTTATACGGTGGTGCGTACCAGTAATATCATTGGTAAGGATTCCTTATTAATGAATGTGATGGGTAAAATAGCCTCCCGGTTTTTAATCGTATCCACCTCACGGATTGCCAGAAGCCAATGTCAGCCCATAGCCCTTGCAGATGTACTTTGTTACCTGAAACTGATGGTATTACATCCGGATGTCTTTAACAAAAAACTGGATTTGGGCGGACCGGATAGCCTAAGCTATAAAGAAATGATACAACGTTACCTGGAAGTATGTAAACAGAAGCGGCCCATTATTACCTTGCCCGGAATGGGTTTCCTGGCAGATTTATGGCTGAGTTTCTCGGCAGGTATCAGCTTGTCAATGGCTCGTACGTTTAACTACCATGCCAGTTATGATTTGCTTTGTGAAGATGAAACAACAGTAAAGGAACTATTTTCACATACCAGTCTTCGGTTTGACGAAGCGGT
>CAZJKM010000008.1:54494-55806 GCA_964546645.1 uncultured Sphingobacteriaceae bacterium | reverse complement strand
ACCGGCTGACGTACCCACGCCAATCGGACGCGTTGATGCGTGCGATGGAGACCGTGCGGAAACAGGGCAGGGAACCGCCAAAAATTGTCTTCTATACCAATACCGCATCAGGCGATGCCATGCAGGAAATATATAACAATTGTTATCGGGAAGGAGCACCATACCGGTATCCCGAATGCTGGTTTTATTTAGAAGGTAAGCCGCTGATCATCGGTTTGCCGGAGCAGGCAACCGATAAGGATTATGTGTCCTTTTTTACCATCAGGCAATCGCAATGGCCTATCGAACGGCAGAAGGTGGACGGGTGGCCATGGATAGAATTTGAGCGTCCGCCAAAGGTATATATCAACCACAAAGGCGAAAAGGAGATCGTCAATGTTTCCGCCGCACAGCACCCGAATCTGGAAGCAGCGATGGGAGGGTCTGCCTTTTACGGTCAACCGGGTAACTGGGGGCGTAGCTACCGGAACGGTTCACCGGGGAATCCGGAAAAAGATTTGTGGTATGGATACAATGTGCAGGAACAATGGGAGTTTGCCTTAAAACAGGATGTTCCGTTCATCTTTGTGACCGGATGGAACGAGTGGATTGCCGGAAAATGGCGATACTCCGGTGGTAATAAACGGCATGCCCTGTTTGTGGATCAGGCAAACCCCGAATACAGCCGTGATATGGAGCCGTCGCTGACTGCTGGTCTGAAAGACCATTATTACATGCAGCTGGTGGCCAATATCCGGCGATACAAGGGTGTCGAACAGCAACAGCCGTTAGGCCCCCGCAAAAAGATACGAAACTGGGCACACTGGCAGGACGTTTATCCCGAATATCGTGACTACGTGGGTGATGTCATGCACAGGGACCATCCGGGAGCACAATCAGAACCGGCTACGCGGTATGTGAATATGACGGGCAGGAATGACTTTGAACAGATGAAGGTTGCGCGGGATAATAAGAACCTCTATTTTTATGTGCAGACGGTCAATCCGATTACGGGAGATCGCACCGCAGGTGATTGGATGACCCTGTATCTGGATACCGACCGTTCACACGATACCGGTTGGATGGGGTACGATTTCCGGGTGGTATCAGGTGATATATTGCAGCGATATACCGCGGGTCAATGGCAAAACATAGCTTCCGTTGCCGGTGAAGTCGGCGCAAACAGGATGATGATTGCCATTCCGCGGAAAAAGCTGGGCATCGGCGTGTTGGACCTTGAATTCAAATGGACCGATAACATGCAGCGTGAAGACCCATTGGATTGGTACATCAGCGGGGACACGGCACCCGGCGGCAGGTTTAATTACCGGGC
>CAZJKM010000008.1:34919-54394 GCA_964546645.1 uncultured Sphingobacteriaceae bacterium | reverse complement strand
AAAATATGGGCAAAATGCCGCCGTAGCTGATGCATCCTGCCTGTTTCGGGATGTGCCGCTACCAGAGAATACCGGGAGGTCGGGTGTCTACCGGAAGCCAGGTCAATTTCTGATCGCATGATCGTCTGGTAGCGGGTGAGTGCGTCCTGGCTCACCCCGTTTTCTTTTTTCAGCGGATAGTCGATGACACTTTCGTCGGTCGTATAGCCTCTTAATACAGCGAGATAGGTTTTTTCTGTCTGCCGCGCGGCAAATAGTTGCTGCATCAGGCTATCCGTTTCCTTATCCAGCGAAAACAGCAGCACCCCTCCTGTTTTCCGGTCCAGCCGGTGGGCCGGATACACCGTTTGCCCGATCTGGTCGCGCAGTAACTGGAGTGCATATAACGAGGTATTGGCGGCTATGGCAGAGCGGTGCACCAGTAGCCCGTGCGGTTTATTGACAGCTATCAGGTGGTCGTCTTCGTATAAAATGTCGAGTCTCATCAAATGTGCCTGTAAGGATGGATGATTTTGCTGATGGATACAAAAGTAGGTAATATTTCCGTGGAACCGGTGCTTCAGCACCGTCTCGTGCTGTTTCCACTTAGCCTTTGTGCCGGAGAGGAACGGGTGGTATAGGCCGGATCGTCAGCATTGCCGGGATGAGGGGGATGTAGTTGATTTTATGGAAGAGTTGTATATTTGAATCGTATGAAAGAGGGAGTGAACGTTATGGAACGAATTGTATTGGAAGTGGATAGCAGCACCAGTAAAAAAGGGAGAGCTGCGTCTATGCAACTCAAGGCAGAGTTAAGCAAGCTCATGGAAAAGCAAATTGCTAAGCTGATTGACGATAACAAGGGGCGTGACTCTATTCAATATTTCAATGAATTGCGGGACGAGATGGCTGAAAAAGGATTGACACAGGAAATCCTGGACGACATCCTGAAAGATGAAGCGTAAACTATTTGTTTTTGACACCAATTCGCTGATCAGCGCTGCACTAATCAGAACGTCTGTAAACGCGCAGGCTCTTGATAAGGCTTTTCTTATCGGTACGATCTGTATATCCCACGCCACTGTATTGGAATTTTCCGAAGTTTTATACCGACCAAAATTTGACAAATACCTCAATGAGGACTCAATGAGGAGCGCCGGCTTAGCATGATTCATCGGATCGAACAGGACGGCAGAAGAATCCATATCAAAGAAACTATCCGGGCCTGTCGTGACCCCAAGGATGATAAATATCTGGAATTGGCTGTAGCTGCCAAAGCTGACTGCGTCATTACTGGCGACCATGATCTATTGGTGCTAAACCCCTTCAGAGGCATTCCCATTTTACTTGCTGCTGACTTCGTTAATCAATTCTGATTAAAGACACTTCCGGCACGGCTTCGTACCCTGTTCGGAACTCGTTCGTACCTTAGCCGTATCTCAACTGTATCTCGTCCGACCTGAAGCTGGTCGAAGTTCGGTGGAGGTACGGACGAAATACAGACAAACTCCGAAGCCGGGGCGAAGCAGGACGCTTCTCGTCCGCAGCAGAACATCACCGGGCCGTGTGACATAGGAACCTCCACACCGGACAGTTATCGGACCGTTGCCGGACAAAATGCAGGCCTGACCGGACAGTTACCGGACAAACGTATGTCAGGTAGGTGATGCTGCAGACAGGTAGTGTATATTTGTTGTGTGGAATTAGAAAAAACGCAAATGAATGATCTCCGAAATTTCAAAAAATCCATCCTTTAACAAAAATTAACAACTTTTTGATTTACTTTAGCGGCCGTAAATATTTTTGATGAAACAGCTTCACCTCTTTATATGTTTTTATATGCTGGTTACCGGCGCCGTGTATGCGCAAAACGGATTACCCGGCGGACAACCCTTACCACAGGGAAACGATGAATTCAGTTTCCTGGACCCTAAAGAATATATCATCGGGGGGGTGACGATCAGCGGAACCCGCTTTCTGGATAACGATGTGTTGCTGACCATTGCACGGCTGAATAAAGGGGACCGCATCGACGTACCCGGGGATGCTACGGCGGCGGCTATCAAAAACCTATGGTCGCAGGGACTGTTTGACAACGTGGCTCTCCATGTGGACTACGTACGGGGCGATTCTGTTTTCTTAAATATTGATGTGGTAGAGCGTCCGCGCCTGACACGCATGGACCTGAGAGGACTGAGTAAAACGCAGACGGACGAAATCCGGAAGAAATTAACCGAGAATACCGGCAAAGTCATCAATGAAAACCTGCTGAATACCACGCGGCGGACCATTACCCGTTATCTGGAAGAAAAGGGATACCGTTTCCCCGATATCAAAATGACACCAATAGACGATACCACAGAAGCTAATAACAAAATCCTGCTGGTGGAAGTGGATCGTAACCGGAAAGTACGGACCAACCGTATTAAATTTACAGGGAACGAACAGTTCAGCCAGTTCCGGTTACGGTGGTACTTCAAAAAAGTGAAACAGCGTGCCTGGTTCCGTGTCTTTGGCCCGGGTAAATTCACAGACGAAAAATATAAGGAAGCAAAAGAAAAGCTTATTGCCAAGTTGCACGACCGTGGTTACCGCGATGCAGAGATCATCCGGGATTCGGTATACCGGTTTGATAACCGCCACGTCAACATTGATATCGACCTGTATGAGGGACAGCAGTACTTCGTCGGGAACATCTCCTGGCAGGGCAATGCAAAATATGCTGATTCCGTACTGAACCTGGTGCTGGGTATTGAGAAAGGGGACGTGTTCAGCGAAGAGAAAATGAATCTCAAGCTGAAGGGCGGGGGCAAAGGAACGGATGTTTCCACCTTGTATCTGGATGACGGCTACCTGACATTTAACGTACAGCCGGTGCAGACACGGGTGTATGGGGATACCATTGATTTTGTGATGCGGGTGGCAGAAGGCCCCCAGTATACCATAAATCGTGTGATTGTAAAGGGGAATGACATTACCAATGACCGGGTGGTGATGCGCGAAATCCATACGAAGCCGGGACAAAAATTCTCAAAAACAGCTATCGTGCGCAGTACCCGGCAGATTGCCCAGCTGGGTAATTTCGATGAGCAGAAGACGGTCCCTGAGCCGGTGAATATCAATCCGCAGGAGGGTACCGTGGATATTGAATACAGTGTGGCCGAGAAGCCTTCTGACCAGGTGGAGCTTTCCGGTGGTTTTGGTGCCGGTCGGGTGATCGGTACATTGGGATTGACGTTCAACAACTTCTCCACGCGGAACCTGTTTAACAAGAGCGCCTGGAAACCATTACCCAAGGGCGACGGACAGCGCCTCAGTATCCGCGGGCAAACCAGCGGGAAACAATACCAGTCGTACAGCTTCTCTTTCTCTGACCCCTGGCTGGGTGGTAAGAAGCCGATTTACTTCGGCGTGAGTGCCTTTACCTCTTCATCGTCGTACGGCTTCAACCCGTACACCGGGCGGCAGATGGTGTCGGATGATGAGTTGCAGCGCATCGTGATGAATGGGGTGACGGTCAGCCTCGGTAAACGCCTGCAATGGCCGGACAACTGGTTCCAGCTGAATTACTCGGTAAACATGCAGCAGTATAAACTGCAGAACTGGCGCGGTTTCCTGTTTGATAACGGTACCGCCTATAACGTGAACCTGACGCAGGAACTGAGCCGAAACTCGGTAGATGCACCGATTTATCCAACATCCGGTGTGAACCTGAAGCTGACGATACAGGCGACACCTCCCTACTCGCGCTTTAACAAAATAAATTACCTGACAGCACCGAACGACGAGCGGTATAAATGGACCGAGTACCACAAATGGAAATTTGACTCGGAATGGTATACGTCCATCATCGGAAAACTGGTACTGAAAGCGCAGGCCAGATTCGGTTTCCATGGAACATACAGCAGTGCAACGGGTTATTCGGCCTTTGAGCGCTTTAAGCTGGGTGGCGACGGTATGATGGGATTTGACTTTCTGCAGGGCTCTGAGATCATTGCCATGCGAGGCTACGCTAATGGTGCGATTATCCCCGCAGGAACCAACGCCAGTAGTATCGATGTTGCCCGGAACTCCGGTAGCCCGATTTATACCAAATACCAGCTGGAGCTGCGCCATCCGGTTATGTTGAATGACCAGGCAACGGTATTTGTATTGGCCTTTGCCGAAGCGGGTAATACGTGGAATCAATTCAGGGACTATAACCCCTTTAAGATGCGCCGCACAGCGGGCGTCGGTGCACGGATCTTCCTGCCCATCTTCGGATTGTTAGGACTCGATTATGGACACGCTTTCGATCCGATTCCGGGAATACCGAACGGACAATGGCGCCAGAATTTTACCTTCAGTATCATGCAGCAGATGGGAGGGTTTAATTAGTTAATTGGTTGATTGGTTAATTAGTTGATTGGTTTCGAAGAGGTTAAGTTGCGAAGGTTCAGATGCGCTGGGTGGAATTTAAAGTGACTTAGCGAATGGCAAAAAGCGAAAAGCAAAGAGCAACATAATAAAATTGTTAATGCAAAACACAGACCGGCAGGCACAATAGTTAAAAAAGATTTAGTATTATTGTTAGTTAATTAGAGAGAACTGAAGTAAGGCAGATAAAGAAAAAGCAAGATGGGAACGATAATAAAAAAAGCAGCACTACTGATCGCCCTGGTGGGTGTGACGGCGGTGTCAGCCTTTGCGCAGCGGTTTGCCTATGTGGACAGTGAGTATATCCTGAAGCATATTCCGGAATATACATCTGCGCAGAAACAGCTGGATGCACTTTCTGTACAGTGGCAGGAAGAAGTGGACAAACGTTTTGCAGAGATTGAGCGGATGTATAAATCGTATCAGGAAGACCAGGTGCTGCTGAGTGAGGAAATGCGCCGGCGGCGGGAGGATGAAATAGTGAGAAAGGAACGGGAAGCAAAAGAGTTCCAGCGCCAGAAGTTCGGTTTTGAGGGCGATCTGCATAAAGAGCGTCTTAAACTGGTACAGCCCATACAGGAGCGGGTATCCAAAGCGATTGAAGCCATCGCGCAGGCTCAGGCATTGGATATTGTGCTGGATAAAGGGAGTGAGGTGACCTTTCTTTTTGCCAGTCCCCGTTTGGATAAAAGCAATGACGTAGTGACCAAGCTGGGATACAAACCCGGTACTTTCGCGAATTAATCAACGTATAACTAAGAACAAAGTATATCAAATGAAGTATGTAATTAAAAGTGTGCTGGCTGCCATCTGCTGTTTATCAGTGGGCGTTGCTTTCGGTCAGCAGAAGATCGGCCATGTGAATACACCGGCTATTTTCCAGGTGATGGCAGAAGTGAAAACGGCCAATGAGGTGTATCAGGCATTTGCCAAAACCAAACAAACTGAACTGGAGCAGATGGAAGCAGAGTATCGCAAAAAACTGGCCGAAGGACAGGAGTTGCAGCAAACGAGAAGCGAAGCCAATAAGGCAACCGTTGATCCGCAGCTGCAGACTATTGAAACAGTCCTGGTGGACCTCCAGCGCCGGATACAGGAAGTACAGCAAAAGGCCCAGCAGGATATGCAGGTAAAAGAAGAGGAGTTGTATACGCCTATCCAGGCAAAAGTAGATAATGCGATCAAGGCAGTTGCCAAGGAGAAAGGCTATGCCTACGTATTGGATATTGCGAACCCTGCTATTAAGTTCTTTGAAACAGGGGACGATCTGCAGATGGATGTGAGGGCAAAGCTTGGTATTCCGGTGGATGCCAAGCCGATCGTGGCTCCCGGACCCGGCCAGTAAGTATTGTTTGCTGAGTAGCTTTTTATGATTACGAATCCCGGTATGTATAGGCATGCCGGGATTATACGTAAAGTATGTATGAATGATCAACTGAATATGAAAGGAATTATTATTTCGATGAAACGTTTACTTAAGGCAGCTTCTATGGCAGCTGTACTATGCCTGGTTACAACGGTTGCATGGGCACAGCAGAAATTCGGCCACATCAACACACAGGAACTCTTTCAGCTGTTGCCTGAAGTAAAAACGGCCAGTGAGGCGTTTGAGGCATTCCGGAAAACGAAGCTGAATGAATTGGAACAAATGGAAGCGGAAGCACAGAAGAAAATTGCCGAATTCCAGGAAAAGCAAAAAACACGCAGTGAGGTCAACCGGGTGACGGTAGACGCTGAACTGGAAGCCATTGCTTCTTCCATACAGAATATCCGCGAGCGTATCGGACAGGTGGAACAGAAAGCACAGCAGGAACTGCAGCAAAAGCAGCAGGAGCTGTATATGCCGATCCAGGCCAAGGTGGACAATGCTATTAAGGCGGTTGCCAAAGATAAGGGATACACCTATGTGTTCGATGCAGCCGATCCGATGGTCAAATATTTTGAGGGTGGCGATGATCTGCTGGCCGATGTGAAGGTCAGGCTTGGAATCAAATAGCAGATAGGGAAATGCATCTTGCTGAACCGGTTCCTCTGATCGGTGAGTATGTGCATAACCCATGTTTTCCGGTATGTAAGCTGACCATTAGAATCATTCAAATACCGTATTTTTCTCCCCGATATATCCTGCTTATTATGTAAGTTTGCAGTCGACTACTAAATTAATAGGCGATAGTGGGAGTTTATCTCATATATATCTTCTGGGGAGCGCTGCTATTCGGCTTTATAGCCGGTTTTACGTTGTTTGCAGTGTATGCGGAGCGTAAGATAGCCGGATTTGTACAGGACCGGCTTGGCCCGATGGAAACCGGTAAATACGGTAGCCTGCAGACATTGGCAGATATCCTGAAACTGATCCAGAAAGAATTTATCACGCCCGCGCTGGCAGATCGCTATTTGTTTGCGGCGGCACCGGTACTGATTTTCTCGGCCGTGTTTATGGGGTTTGCGGTGATGCCGTGGGGGCCCGGACTGGCACCATCGGGCATACACCTGGGACTGTTTTATGTCATAGCCATTATCGCTGTGGAAGCCATTGGTATCCTGATGGCCGGGTGGGGGGCCAATAATAAGTTTTCGCTGCTTGGAGCTATGAGGGCTGTTGCCCAGACCGTTTCGTATGAAATTCCGGCCGGCATCGCGTTGATTTCCGTGATCATGATCGCACAGACCCTGCATTTGCAGGAAATTGTCGTCAATCAGGGTGTGCTGACCAGCGAAAGCGTATATTTTCTGGGCATATGGGAGGTGAGCCGGACGGGGGGATTGCTGGCATGGAATATTTTCCAGGCTCCCCATCTGCTGCTGGCCTATGTGATCTATTTTGTGGCATCGCTGGCTGAATGTAACCGGGCACCTTTCGATATTCCTGAAGCTGAATCGGAATTGGTAGCTGGTTTCCATACCGAATACGGCGGGTTACGCTTCGCTTTCGTCATGTTATCCGAATATGCACTGATGTTCCTGACTGCTATGATCGGCGTGGTGCTTTTCCTGGGCGGCTGGAATAGCCCGCTGCCGAATATCGGGCCGCTGGCACTTGCCGACTGGACGACCGGTGCGGTTTGGGGAATCGGCTGGGTATTGCTGAAGACACTGACAGTGGTAGGCGTGCAGATGTGGATACGCTGGACGCTGCCCAGATTACGGGCTGACCAGCTGATGGGGCTCTGCTGGAAAGTGCTGACGCCGCTGGCATTTTTATGCATGGCCATTTCCGGCGTATGGAGGCTGTGGGTGATGCTTTAGTTAATAGTTGATTAGTTAATTAGTGGGTTGGTGGATTAGTTAATTAGTTTATTGGTGGATTGATTTTATTAGAAGAGGCGAAGTTGCGAGGGCGCGGAATGAAATTTAAAGTGACTTTACGAGTCAGTAACTTCGCGAATAGCAAACAGCAAATTAGCGACTAAAATACTACGAAGAGTGTTTAAACTGACGTTACGTGCTTTTATTACTGCAGTAAGGGGATTGGGAGTTACCCTGAAACACCTGTTTGGTGCACGGAAGTCACGTGAACAGACAGACGTACGCAACGCGGACTATTTTGAGAAACAGGGGGGGGTAACGACGATACAGTATCCGCAGCAGACTATTCCGATGCCGGAAGTAGCCCGTTACCAGCTGGACGTGGAAATAGATGATTGCATTGTATGCGACCTGTGTGCGAAGGCCTGCCCGGTTGACTGCATTACCATTGAATCCATTAAAGCAACCGAACCCATCGGGAAAACATCAGACGGCAGTGTGAAGCGGTTATATGCGGCAAAGTTTGAGATCGATATGGCTAAGTGCATGTATTGCGGACTTTGTACCGTCGTGTGTCCTACGGAATGCATTACCATGACGGATCAGTACGACCGCAGCATGCCTGACCTGAAAGGAATGATCTACAGTTTTGAAGATATGACAGCAGAGGAAGCGGAAGCGAAACGCCAGGAACTGGCCCGTTTTCAGGCGGAAAAGGAGGCCGGTAAGAAGCATTCATGACAGCTGAAACTTTGCTTTTTTATGTATTGGCTGCCATCGCTATCAGTACGTCGTTGCTGGTTGTTACGATGAAAAACCTGGCGAGGGCCCTGTTCCTGTTGTTTGTTACCCTGTTTGCCGTGGCCGGGCTCTATATTTATGCGTTGGCCGACTTTGTGGCAGTAACACAGGTGATGGTATACGTGGGAGGCGTACTCGTGCTGATGTTGTTCGCTTTTATGCTTTCCAATAAAGAGTTGCTGGATAACCTGCAGCAGGGAGCCTGGGGGTTTCTGGAGCTGCCCCGGTGGCAGGCAGTGCTGGTTGCCAGCGGTTTTGGTGGTATCCTGTTGTATACGGCAGTGACGTTACAGCAGAGTCTGCCGGCCTGGATACCTGCCGCACAGCAGGCAGGCGACGCGTTCCGTCCGGAAGATCATACCATTCATCACCTGGGTGTACAGCTGATGACCCGCTACCTGTTGCCTTTTGAAATAGTATCTGTTTTGCTGCTGATGGTACTGATAGGTGCTGCCCATATAGCCAGAAAGGAGGGAGCTTCATGATTACACTGGGTCACTTCATGGTAGTGAGTGCCTGCCTGTTTGCTATCGGGCTGTATGCCGTGCTGTCACGCCGTAATGCTGTGCTGGTACTGGCCGGCATTGAACTCATGATCAATGCCGCCATCCTGAACCTGGTCGCATTCGGCCGGTACGATCGTGTACAGAATGGAGGACAGGTATTTGCGCTGTTCGCCATTGTGCTGGCCGCTGCTGCTGTGGCTGTGGCGTTGGCCATTATCCTGCAGGTATACAAACATTATAAAACCATCAATCCGGAAGACATCAGACAGCTAAAAGATTAACAAAACATGGTAAGTGCTGATTTTCATATTGCTGCTGTTTTGGCCGTTATCGGTTTGCCCCTGTTGTCGTTCCTGGTAAGCGCACTCATGGGCAGGCGGATGAAAAGCGGACTACCCGGAACGATCGCACTTGCCCTGAGTCTGGTCGGTTCACTATACCTGTTCCCGGAAGTCTGGAACAGCACGATCGTACGGGCAGAGGTGAGCTGGTTTACGATCGGTGACCGATATTTTGGTGCAGGGATATGGGTGAATAACCTGTCTGTCCTGATGCTGTCTGTCGTTTCGGCAGTGGCATTGCTGGTACATATTTATTCGGCTGCTTATATGAAAGGGGATCCGGGTATTCACCGGTATTGGATGTATCTCAGCCTGTTTTGTTTTGCCATGCTGGCCCTGGTTGTGGTCGATAACCTGCTGCTGATGTATGTCTGCTGGGAGCTGGTGGGATTCGCCTCTTATCTGCTGATCGGCTTTTGGTTTACGAAGGACGCTGCTGTGCAGGCAAATAAGAAAGCATTTATTGTCAACCGGATCGGTGATATTGGTTTTTTAATCGGTATGGCCGTTATGTATACGCAGTTCGGCACACTGAATCTGCCTGCCTTATTCGGAGCGGATGGCCTGGTACAGCAGGCAGTTGTATCTGGCGGGAACTGGATAGCGGGAGCCCATGCGATGCCGGCCGGATGGCTGACAGCAGCCGGACTGGCATTTTTCCTGGGAGCGATGGCGAAGTCGGCCCAGTTTCCGTTGCATGCCTGGCTGCCGGATGCGATGGAAGGCCCTACGTCCGTGTCTGCCCTGATTCATGCCGCTACCATGGTAGCGGCCGGTGTATTTATGCTGGTGCGTATTTTTCCGGTATTTGATGTGGCGGCACTGGATGTTATGGTAGCAACAGGAAGTTTTACCGCGCTGATGGCGGCTTTTATAGCACTGACACAGAACGACCTGAAGAAAATACTGGCTTTTTCGACGATATCGCAGCTCGGTTTTATGGTTGCTGCGGTCGGTATCGGTGTATATGGGGTAGCTCTTTTCCACCTGGTGACACACGCTTTCTTCAAATGCCTGTTATTTCTGGCGGCGGGAGCGGTGATCCATGAAGTGAAACATGCGGCCGTTACGGCCGGGGTGGATGTGGACCCGCAGGACATCCGCCTGATGGGCGGATTGCGGCGCCAAATGCCGGTTACGTTTATGGTGTGTTTTGTGGGAGCGCTGGCGTTAGCCGGCCTGCCGCTGACGGCCGGTTACCTGTCAAAGGACGCCCTGCTTATCCATGCTTTTGAATGGTCGGCGTTGCATAAAGGCATGGCCGGTCTGGTGCCTTTTACCTTGCTGCTGACCAGTGCCCTTACGGCCTTTTATATTGCACGGATGTTGTTTAAAGTGTTCTACGGGAAAAACCGGATGGACGAGGGTGGTGGCCGGACATTCGTGTTCCATGATGCCGTACCGGCCATGCGGATGCCGATGCTGATATTGGCCTTCTGTTCGTTGTTTCCGTTGTTTTCAGTCAACCCGCTGCTGTTTGAAGACACCTGGCTGTTGAATGGGTTCCCGCATCCGCAGGGCCTGCAACGTGTCAATGTCTACCACACGGTGGTCCCTGCAGTAGTCAATGCGTTTGGTATTGTCATGATCTTCCTTGCCTGGCGTTGGTATGCACGGCAGAAATACCCGCTGAAAGGTGCCGGATGGTGGTACCGGCTTTCGAAGCAGCAGGTATATATGGATAGTATCTATATGTATGGTATTGCGGAGCCTGCCCTCCGGGTAGCCGGGGTGGTAGCGTGGGTCGACCGGTATGTGGTGGATGGTGTAGTGCACCTGTTAGCTGCGGGCGGAAGGGCTCTGGCCGCGATGGCCGCGTGGGTCGACCGGTATGTGGTGGATGTACTGGTTAATGGTGCCGGCAGGCTGGCGTCCTGGCTGGGCGATGTAGGCAGACGCTCGCAAACGGGTCGGCTGCAGTATTATATGCTCAGTATGTTTCTCGTTGTGCTGGCCGTTTGGCTGTATAATTATTTTAATACATTATGAGTTTATTATCCATACTCATTTTTCTTCCGTTGGCAGGGGGAGCCCTGATTTTGCTGTTGCCGTACTCCTTTCGTCAGGCGTACCGGTATATTGCGTTGGGGATCGGATTGCTCCAGCTGTTTGTGAGCGGCTACCTGTATACAGTATTTAATCCGGCACAGGCCGGGGTATCCGACCGATCATTGTATCAGTTTGTGGAACAGCTGCCATGGATCAGGCTGGACCTCGGAAGCCTGGGCAGGCTCGAAATAGACTATTTTGTCGGCGTCGACGGTATTTCGCTTCCGTTCTTTTTCCTGACGGCACTGGTGATGACCATTGCCGTTATCGCCTCCTGGAAGATGGAAAAGAGCCTGAAGGGATACTTTTCCCTGTTGATGCTGCTCAGCACGGCAGTGATGGGTGTATTTGCGGCACTCGACTTCTTCCTGTTCTATGTGTTTTATGAGCTGATGCTGTTACCGCTTTATTTCCTGATCGGTATCTGGGGAGGGGCACGACGCGAATATGCAGCGATCAAGTTTTTCCTGTATACGCTGTTCGGTTCTGTCTTTATGTTGCTGGTAATCGTAGGCCTTTATTTTTCCGTAACCGACCCGGCAACCGGTGCGCATACCTTCAATATATTGCACATGATGAATCCTGCTAATTTTGGTGACGGTTCATTATTTGCTGTGGGCGGTAGCCAGACCGTGTTCGGTGTGCCTGCCCGGTTGCTGGGCTTCATTGTCCTGTTCGTCGCCTTTGCCATCAAAGTGCCCATCGTACCGTTACATACCTGGCTGCCTGATGCCCACGTGGAAGCACCAACACCGGTATCGATCATCCTGGCCGGTATCCTGCTGAAAGTAGGCGGCTATGGTATCTTCCGTATCTGCTTTTCCATCTTTCCGGATGCCGCGATACAGTCTGCCTGGTGGCTGGGGCTCATCGGTGTCATCTCCATCCTCTACGGGGCTTTCAATGCGCTGGCGCAGACGGATCTGAAGCGGCTGATTGCTTATTCTTCTGTATCACACATGGGCTTTGTGCTGCTGGGAGCTGCATCTGTAACGGCCGAAGGCCTTGGTGGCGCGATGTATCAGATGGTGAGCCACGGCTTTCTCTCCGCGATGCTGTTTTTCCTGGTGGGAATACTGTACGATCGGGTGCATGATCGCTTTATTTATCATTTCAGGGGATTGGCTGGTATTATGCCGCGCTATACCGCTTATATGGCACTCGCATTCTTTGCGTCACTGGGCCTGCCTGGTTTCTCAGCATTCATAGCGGAAGCCTTTACGATTATCGGTGCGTTTAATTCCGAAAGCGTGAACGGGCTGCTGCCACGCTGGATGGCGATAGGTGGTTCGCTTGGTATCCTGCTGAGCGCAGCTTATTTCCTGTGGACGTTGCAGCGTATGTTCTTCGGCCAGATCCGGCTGAAAGGTGGCGGGGAGTGGGAAGCTGCCCTGACGGACACCAATCCGCGGGAAACACTGGTACTGCTGTCGTTGCTGGCCTTTGCTTTGTTACTTGGTGTCATGCCCGCATTGGTATTTGACAAGATCAATGCCTCTGTGCTGGCTTTAATTGATTTGCTTACTAAATAGCGTGTCCTACGATTGATGGTGGCTGGCGTTCAAATTCCGTTTTCTGACTACATCCCCCAGGTTACAGGTTGGCTGGACGGGATTCTGGCTGGTATGCCGCAGATACTGCCGGAACTGATACTGACCGTAACTTTTGTACTGACCATCCTTGCAGGATTGTTCGTTAGCCGGTATTGGAAGGGAGTCACCTACCTTATAACTCTGACAGGGGTTGTTGGTGCGGCGGTCGGTACACTGATGATGCCGGTTAACGATCCGGATACGTACCTCTTTTCCGGCATGCTGGTGGCTGACCAGACGGGCGTTACTGCCCGTATCCTTATTGCAGCCGCCTGTCTGTTGTTTGTTGTTTTTGCACAGCATCACAAAGGGTTCGGTGCCCATCCGAAAAAGAAAGACGATCTGTTCAGTGTATTGCTGGCTGTGCAGATCGGCCTGAACCTGATGGCGCTCTCCGTAAACTGGCTGATGGTGTATATTGCCATTGAGATGGTATCCATCGGCTCGTACATCATGGTGGGCTATTTATCCGGCACTGCCCGCAGCAGCGAAGCTTCCCTGAAATACGTACTTTTCGGCGCGGTGTGCTCGGCGGTCATGCTATATGGGATATCACTGGTTTACGGTTTCACCGGCAGTATGGATTTTACAGCTGCCGCCCACCTGTCGGCACTGGTGGAGATGCCACCATTGTTGTTGCTGACGGCGATGTTGTTTGTTTTTACGGGGATCGGCTTTAAATTGTCATTCGCTCCGTTCCATTACTGGACACCGGATGTATACCAGGGTGCCCCCACACCTGTAACAGCTTTTTTATCCACGGCTCCCAAGATGGCGGCCATTGTGCTGTTCTCCAGATGGTTGTTCGCCTGGCCTGGTGCTGATGTCCTCCTTCCGGATCAGCTGTTATGGTTACTGATCCTGGCTGCAACCGGCACGATGCTGCTGGGGAACCTGGCTGCCTTACGGCAGGAAAATGTGAAACGGATGATGGCCTACTCGTCGATCGGTCATACCGGTTTTCTGATGATGGCCGTATTGGCCTACCCGGAAAATGCTTATCAGGTAGTGTTGTTTTACCTGGCCGTGTACTTGTTGATGAATATGGCGGTGTTTATGCTGGCTGATTATGTTGAAGAGCAGACGGGTGCGGCCGAACTGGAAGCGTATAAGGGGTTGGGGCGCCGGTATCCGGTTGTGTTTACCTGCTTCGTGCTGGTAATGGTGTCCCTGACCGGGCTGCCGCCTACCGTAGGGTTTGTAGCAAAACTCCTTGCTTTTTCTGCGGTATATGAGACATGGCACGTTGGTGGACACCCCGGCATGCTGCTTATGCTGATTACCGGTGCATTGACGACCGTTATTTCATTGTTCTTTTATTTTAAAGTGCCGTTAAATGCTTTTCTCCGGGAACAAAAAGGAGATCCTTCCTCTGCTCTTGTCGGCACCGAGTGGTATCAGGTAGTCCTGTATATCGCGGTGATACTTGCCCTGGCCACACTTGTGTTAGGTCTGTTTCCCCAGTGGATGATGTCAATTCTGTGATATTTTTCTGTTTTTTACCCAAAAAATAATATCTGCAGCGGCTATAAGTCGGCTTTATATGGATTTTTTGTCTATTTTTCTATATCTAATTTTGTTTTCCTGTAATTTTTAGTTGATTTATATCATATTTAGCAGCTATTTTTTATTTTCTTATATTAAAAATACATTTTATCAACTTTTATTTTAAGTATTTATTATAAAAATTGATATTTTATTTTTATTTTTTGATTATTTGTTGTTTTTGTTGATGATTATTGTATAAATTTGCCGATAAATTTACAAAGTGTTAAAATATGGGAACAAAAAAATCAACTATTCCGTTTATTTTACTGCTGGTAGTGGTGCTATTGGCGTTTTTTTATCCAGGTATCCCTTTGGATGGGCAGGAATCCGAAATATCAGGGCCGGATGTGGCATGGATGTTAGCATCTACTGCGCTGGTTCTGATCATGACGCCCGGACTTGCTTTTTTTTATGGGGGTATGGTACAAAAGAAGAATGTGATAGCGACCATGTTGCAAAGTTTCATCTGTATGGGTGTTGTTGCGGTGCTATGGATTGTGTTCGGCTTTAGTCTGGTATTCGGCGAATCCATTGGTGGTGTTATTGGCAATCCGGCTACCTATTTTATGTTTGATGGAGTGATTGGCGCACCCAACTGGCCGGGTGCACCGACGATTCCTTTTGTTTTGTTTGCCATGTACCAATCGAAGTTTGCCATTATTACACCGGCATTGATTACCGGTGCGTTTGCAGAGCGGATCCGGTTTACCTCTTATGTTTTGTTCATCTGTCTGTTCTTTATCTTTATTTATGCGCCTCTGGCGCACGCTACCTGGCATCCGGACGGTATGCTGGCAGGCATGGGAGTCCTGGATTTTGCCGGAGGAACGGTTGTGCATATGTCGGCGGGTATCGCGGCATTGGCCTCTGCGCTTTATCTGAAACAGGGAAACAGGAACGGTGGCCACAATCCGGCCCGGGTCACCTATGTGTTGCTGGGTACTGGTTTACTATGGTTTGGCTGGTTCGGGTTTAATGCCGGTTCAGCTTTCGGAGCGAACGGGCTGGCGGCATCCGCACTTGCCACGACTTCGACCGCTTCAGCGGCAGCTGCCCTGGCATGGATCTTTTTTGATGCGGCCCGTGGCAAGAAGCCAACGGCGATGGGAGTTTGTATCGGAGTGGTGGTAGGGTTGGTGGCCATTACGCCGGCGGCCGGTTTTGTAACGGTGCCGCATTCTCTTATTATCGGTGTGGTGGCTTCCATTATCAGCCGGTTGGTTGTTGAATGGAGAACCCGCTCGCGGGTGGATGATACGCTGGATGTGTTTCCAAGCCACGGTGTGGGAGGTATGGTCGGGATGGTTCTGACTGGTGTGTTTGCTACCCACACCATCAATGAAGCGGTCACTACAGATGGTCTTTACTTTGGAGAGACGGGTTTATTCACGGCTCACCTGATCGGACTGGTGGGCGCAGCTGCATTTACCCTGGTTATGTCATTTATTTTGCTGAAAATTACGGACCTGATCACAACGCTGCGTGCATCTGCGGAGGAAGAAGAAATTGGTCTGGATATCAGTCAGCACGGGGAAAAACTTTGATTTTCTGAAATGTCCGTTTGAAAAAGCACCGGCTGGAACACAGCACGGTGCTTTTTTGTTAACAGGTTGTAAGATTTTTGTACGTTAAGTGCAAAGGTGACGGTGATCATTTTTTCGCTCCGGAAAATGTATTTACTTTGAACAATGTCGTGACGTAAAATGATAGTCTGTCGATTTTAGTTATATTTGTAACCTATGCAAGATCCGATGCAACCCATACATGAAGGTTCAAGAAAAGAGGTGATGAGTTACCTTGAGCCATTTATGCTCAATGAAATGAGCGAATATCTGAAGCCAGTGGAAGAGATGTGGCAACCCGCAGATTTTTTACCGGATGCTTCACGGGATACTTTTTTTGAAGAAATCAGGGATTTACAGGAAAGTGCAAAGGAGCTGTCTTACGATCTGGTGGCTGTATTGATTGGTGATACGGTCACAGAAGAAGCGTTACCGACGTATGAGTCCTGGCTGACGATGGTGGAAGATGTGTCGAAGCATGAGCAGGGAGGATGGATGAAATGGACCCGTGCATGGACGGCGGAAGAAAACCGGCATGGTGATCTACTGAACAAATACCTGTTTTTATCGGGCCGGGTTAATATGCGGGAATTTGAAATTTCTGTTCAGTATTTGTTGCAGGATGCTTTTGACATCGGTACCGGCAGGGATCCTTACAGAAACTTTATCTATACCTCTTTCCAGGAACTTGCTACGAATTTGTCACACCGGCGGGTAGCCGGGCTGGCGAAACAGTCTGGCGATAAGCTCCTTGCTAAAATGTGTGGGGTGATTGCAGCAGACGAAGCTCGGCATGCCAAAGCATATATGAGTTTTATTTCACACGCCTCCAAAGTGGACCCCAGCGAGGTGCTGATCGCTTTTGAGGATATGATGCGTAAGAAAATTGTAATGCCGGCCCACCTTCTTCGTGAATCAGGGGAGCCGCAGGGGGAGGCATTCGCCCACTTTTCTGATGCCGCGCAGCGTCTCGGTATATATACAGCACTGGATTACATAGACATTCTGAAAGATTTACTGAAAGAATGGAAAGTAGAAAAGATAAGCGGACTCAATGAGGCTGGTGAGAAGGCCCGTGATTACCTGGTACGTTTGCCCGACCGGCTGCTTCGGATCGCCGAGCGGATGAAGGACCCGCTGAAAGAATACAAATTTAAGTGGATTTATGGGTGATAAAACGCCGTTAGCCGACCGCTAACGGCGTTTTTGTTAATGATGGTTCTTTTACGCAATGGCCGATGCCTGTTTTTGCGTATATTTTCTGCGGCCCCGGGTTGTTTTTTGTGCTGGCTTTTTCTTCATCTTGTTCAGCCAGATCAACGTACCCGTAATGGGTAGCGTGGTGGCTATTAAACAGGCCAGAAAATACAGCAATTTTGTGAACTGGCCGTATACATTACCCAGGTGTAGGGCCTTGATGGATCCGGCTACCCGCTCATTAAATGGTTTATCCCTGAAAACAGTCACTTCCTTTACGGCCGCGGTGGATACATCCAGTGTTACCTGATCACCTGCCGCCGGAGCAAAAAAGCCGATCCGGTTTTTACTAACCATAAGCGGTCCGTCCTGGTCTCGCGGGAAGGAGATACGGTAGTCGCCCGTATAAGGCAACGCTGCATCCGCAGCAGCAAGGTATTGCTCAACAGGCAGCAGCCGGAGCCCGGTTTGTTCCTGTGAGGCGTTGCCGTTACCCCGTCCACGTCCCGGGCTTCGGTCGCTCCCGACGCTTCTCCCTTCGGGCCTCCGTTCACCGCTTCGCCCTTGGTCACGTGTTTCGGCGGATGCCTCTTTATAGGTGCCCAATGCCTTTTGCAGTCCGGTTCGATACCAGGGAAACGACCATTGTGGTCCGGTAATGCCCATCAGGAACAAAAATATCAGGGAATAGAGAGCCAGGGTGTTATGGAGATCGTGATTTAACCGTTTCCATCCGCCGTTCCATTTGATTTGCAGCCCCTGTCGCCAGTTTCTCAGTTTCCGAGGGAACCATATGATCAGGCCGGTGAGCACACCCAGGGTGAATATAATAGTGGCTGTGCCGGAAATATAACTACCGAGTGTCCGGTTCGGAAGTTCGCCGAACAGGGGTTTTTCAATTTTGTCCAGCAATAACCAGCGGTGCAGGCTGAACATGTGGCCCATGAATTCTCCTGTTTTTGTTTTTTCTTTGGACGTTCCGGTAACAGTGCCTGTGTATGGGTTTACATAATAGGTAGCCCCAAAGCGGCTTTCTTCACCTGGAATGCGGATATTAATCTGATAGGTGCGTGCCGGATCAGCGGATACGCTGACGGCGGTTACCTGGCCACCGGTTTCATTACGGACGGTATTCAGGATTTCGTTAACCGGTATCTTTCCGGCATCGGCAGGTACCTGAACATGATGCAAGTGAGGGGCAGCCCATTCACGTAGTTCTGTGTTGTAGGTGTAAATCGTCCCGCTCAGACAAACGGCGATTACTACGATGCCGCTGATCAGGCCGGCCCATAGGTGAATGTCGTTGAAGAATTTCCGGGTTTTATGCCAGATTGTCTTTTTGCGTGTTGTTTTAGCCATGTCATTTAGTTAGTTTTCAAAAATAGTTTAAATAAGAAATCATCCAATGGTCACATCGGATGATTTCTTATTTAAATGGTATGTGGTAGCAAGGAAAAGAGACGTCCTTTTAAATTCTTTTCGGAATTAGTAAGCTCCTATATAACGGTGTCCCGTACCATTTACCAATCTGGCACCTTTGGTCAGTTCACCTGTTTTCCAATTGTAAACAAAGACATTTCCGGCTTCACTTACCGGAGTCAACGGAACATACACGTAATCTCCCTCAACAGCGATGCTTTGATGTTGGTCAAAATTCAGTTTTGACTCATATTCAGTCGAAATTTTGGTAGCTGTCTTGGCACTTAAATCTATCAAAGCCAGGTATCCTCCTGTTCTATCAATGTCGTACATAACAAAACCTTTATTGTTTCCGAGGTATCTCCATGCCTTAATACCCGCAACACCACTTATATTCAGCGCTTGGGACAAATTGAACAAATAGGTATTGTCATAATCGTTTGTGTTCTTGTTTATACGGAGGATGTGCGGATAACCTGTGGTGTTTACACCTGTCGCCTGATAAACATGACCATCATCGCCAATATGTTGGATCATTGTGCGGTATCCGTTATTGCCGTATTTACTTTGCGTCGACCAGATCAGTTTTGGATTTTTCAATGTCGGATAATCAAGGACTATCGTAACGGTACCTGCAATATTTGCTGCGTCGTTTGGCCATGATACAACTCCTGAAGTCGCATTCTGGGTAGGTGTACCAGTTGGATTGACCTTAGCAATATTACATCCAATATATACTTTGTCCTTCGCCTGATTGATGATCGGCACATCGATACGTCCAATCGAATAGCCTTGCGCCAATTGTGCTGCGGTGAAAGG
>CAZJKM010000008.1:0-34909 GCA_964546645.1 uncultured Sphingobacteriaceae bacterium | reverse complement strand
CTTCAAATGAAGCTGTATTTAAAATACTAGGATTATCAAGATTAAGGGATGCGACTGCTGCAGTGGATTTAATAGACCCAAAAGTTACAGCTGGAAATGTTCCCGTATATAATGTCTCGGTAGAAATACTTACACCGATACCTACTCCTTCCGCAGATTTGACCCAACGAGGAGAGGTGCCCAAAATAATGGCGGCGTTCACCTCATTACCTTCTCTTACATATTTCCCTTCTCCATCTACTCTGAATTTTTGGAAAATCCCTCCGTCGGCGCCGGTATATTGAATATCGTACAAATACTTCCCATCGGCCGACGTTTGTATGCGGGATGTACGTGGAGAGTCAAATTTCCAGCCTTTTCCTGTAGGAAAGATATCCAATTCGTATGTAGGGTTAATGGCTTGATCGTGGGTAATGGCATAGGCTAATGTTCCCCCATTGCCATCTCCATCGTTTGTCAGTTTCAATGCCGCCGTCAGGGTAATCCAACGGGTTTCCTCCTTCTCAGGGGGAGTAGGATCATTATTCTTACTGCAACTACCTAATGTCAGGGATGCAATCACAGCACCAAAAAGCGCTTTTCTTATTAATAGATTCTTTTTCATGTTATTGCTCATTAATTATTGATTAAAATTTGCTATTGTATAATTCAGTTTAAAATAAATACCTCTGCCCGGTTTTTGCACACCAAAATTATCGTACAGCGCGGCATTGAACACATTCTTTACGTCAAGGCTAGCGACGAGCTTTCCGGAGGGAAAACGATAACTGGCACCTAAATCATGGAACAATTGGGCGGGAGTAAGGCTCCCTTCGGATGGATACCATGCGATATCATACGCGCCCACATAACCTGTATTGTAATAAAAGTTCATGACAGAACGCCGCTGAATGAGGTTATCTACCCGATACTGGACATTCGCATTTACAGTAAAATAGGGCTCATTTGGAACCTGCAGATTATGCCGGTCATCCGGTCTTCCAGCCTCGTCATATGCCCGTTTATATAAGGCATTGAACTTTGAAAAATTGAGCAGGGCATTTAACCGGTTGCCAAACGCATAGACGATCTCTGCTTCAACACCTCTCGATTGCGTCATGCCGAGATTGACAAATGCAGTGGCCTGTATATCCAGGTCGGAATCGGTCACGACGCTATCGACCGTTTGTCTAGTGATTTTGTCATATCCATTGCGCCAAAACGCACTGCTGTAAAAT
Organism: uncultured Sphingobacteriaceae bacterium; assembly: GCA_964546645.1. Lineage (GTDB taxonomy): Bacteria > Bacteroidota > Bacteroidia > Sphingobacteriales > Sphingobacteriaceae > A37T11. The sequence continues at coordinate 33,692 of CAZJKM010000008.1, read as the reverse complement.
GAGAGTTTATGTTTGCCAAAATCCAAGCTCCCTAACCGAAAACCGATATTGTAATTGACATTCTGCTCGGGAAGCAGAATTACATTGGGCAAAATATTGGTTTCGGGATTTCCGTATAGCTGTTCTTCCGTAGGCATGATATAGCCGTTTTCCATGGAAGCAATCAAAAAAAGTTTGGGTAAGATGTTATAAGATGCTGTCGCCCCGTAACCAAAATTGTCATCAAAAGATCGGATCGTTTGTGGATTGAGCTGATAAGAACCATCTGCATGATATGTTGCCTGAGGGTTGGTCTGCCTGGTACTGTTCGCCGTATATTTAACCAATAGGTTGGTCTGTAATTTGTTTTTAAACGTTTGCGCTTCATAATTGGCAGACACAATATTTTTCGTTACCTGCGTTACGGTGATGAGATCCTTATTGACCGGCCTCAACAGATTGGTATCGTCTCTATCCGTCCGTTCGATTTTGTGATTCAGGGAAATCCGGTGACCGGGGACAACGGTATATGCCAGGTTTGAACGCGAATTTATTATTTTCCGATCGACCTCGCTGATCGTGGGTACTCCCTGCTGAGCGCCACTGGGTGACTTTATCACGATTGGAGGGTCGCCTGCTTCTATCATATAATCCGTATGTAGTATGACCGGATTACCATCCCAATTGTATAAGGTCGCGACGGTGTCCTGCACATAGGTGCTGCGGCTACTGCGTACCGCATTGATATTCAATGCCAGCCCGTCTACAAAAAGATTGCGTTTGGTATAGTTCAGACTAAATACATGCGCCTGATACTCGGTAAAACGACCTACATACGGCTGTCCTGTGGTCGTACCATGAGGTATCTCATTATACGTATCAGATATATTGTATCCTAAGAAAAACTGATCCGCCCATTTGACGTCGGTAAAGCCGGCCTCGAAACGGCCACCAATTGATTTGTAGGTATCATTAAATCTTTTGGCCCTAAAATCCCGGATTAATATCCCATTTCTGTCAGTGAATTTGGCGAATTTACCCCACATTTCATAACTGTTGTCCGTATAGGTATAAAAGCCCGATGCTCTGCCCGAAAAGCCGCTCTTCTTGTCCCGGAATGTAGCACCGATATCCGATTGAAAGGTGTTAAATGACCCATAGGATGTGGCCAAGGTGATATTATTCCGGGAAGCGTCTTTCTTTAACACAACATTGATCGCCCCGCCCACGTAGTCGCCGGTCAGGTGTGAAGGCAATACCCCCTTGTAGATCTCAATGCGCTCAATCATCGCTGGGGGGATGTTGTTCAGGTTGAATGAGGAACCGTAGGTCGAGAGCTCGATACCATCTAGGAACAGACCCACCGCACTCCCGGACAATCCGTTCAAATTGTATTCAATTTGTGATCCGATACCGCCGTTTTGGCGAACCCGGACACCGACGGTCCGGTCCAGCAATTCATTTGTCGTCAGATTCCGCAATGATGCTTCTTTTGTTTCAACAACGGCGACGGCAAAGCCACTGGTCTCCATCTGCTTTTTTTCACTCATCGTTTCGATCAATACTTCATGGAGGGCATGATCACCCTGGGGGGCTGTAATGAAGTCCTTATTTTGCCTCGGTTTATTGACTAAGAGTGTTGCTTCCTGGGATATAATTTCGAGGGATGATACCTCAATAATATGACGGCCGTAATTTACGTTCTTCAGTTCGTAGCGGCCATCGTCGCCTGACATGGTTGCTATACCGGTCCCTTTGATCTTTACGGTAGCATGGCTGACTGGCTGACCATCCTGCCGCTGTATCCTGCCGCTGATGACACTTTGCTGTGCGTAAGAGAAAAGCGAGAAGAGTATAAAAAATAAAGCAAAGTAATACTGTTTCATGTATTGTGACCGATATGACAGAGTCTTATTTAGACTGAATCTTGTTACCGGAGGCAAAGGTAGAATTATTCTAAATAAAAAGAAATATTCTATAAAAATTTATGTGAGTATGGTGTTGTACCCCGATGGCCAAGCTGCAAAATAGGGCATAGTAAGACGTGTTAGTGCTATTTCGGTATAGGTGACAGGTTCTGGTGATGATGAGTAGTAGCACTGCTTCGCTAGTCAATAGCGAAGCAGTACAGGCTGTGTCCGTCAGGAGGACTATTATCTGCCTTGCACATCGGGACTTTGATTGCCTTTTGAGACGGTGCCTTGTTTGTTGTCTGTTTGAAAATGCTGCTGTCCGCCACCATTTGGTACGCCCTGGACTTTCTTACGCGTTTTTATATCTGTAAAAGCCCGGTTAGACGTGGAGTGACCTTGTTGTATGCCTCTCCCCGCATCTTGGGGGCCGGGCATTTTTTCATTGTTTTTCATCCTATTGTCCTTTCTTTTTTCCTGCAGTCCCAGGCTGCCGGGAAAGCAGGTATTTATAAAACACCGGACCATTGGTATTGTTTGCCGGTGTTATCCGTTGGCTGGTATACGGGCATACTGATATTCGGCCCGAATACCTACCTTTGCAGTCAATATGGGTACACTGCTTGACTCCGGACAAAAGCCATATAATCATTATGGTGCGTTCCTTCGTAAAAAATATGAAGGGAAACGGGTTTTTAAGATTATTGTGGACGGGAATTTTACCTGCCCTAACCGCGATGGCAGCAAAGGGTATGGCGGGTGTGCTTATTGTAATGTGGATTCATTCACGCCGGAGTCGGCCCGTAAAATGCCGACGATCCGGGAACAGGTAGGGCAGGGGATCGAACGGGCGGTGAAAGGATACGGGGCAGAGAAATTTGTGATCTACTTCCAGCCGAATACCAATACGTACGCACCGGCGCATTACCTGAAAGCGTTGTATGACGAGGCATTGAGCATAGCACCGGAAAATGTCGTGGGCTTATCGGTGGGTACGCGCCCCGATTGTATTGATGCGGAAAAGGTGACGTTGCTGGAGAGCTATACCGATCGGTATGACGTGGATCTGGAAATGGGTATGGAGTCCATCTATAACGAAACGCTGAACCGGATCAACCGTGGCTGTTCCCATGAAGAACTGGAGACGGCCCTGAATCTGGTGGCAGATAGTCCGCTGGATATCTGTGTACATACAATTTTCGGGTTTCCCTGGGAAACCCGGGAAATGATGCTGAGGTACGCTGATGAGATCAACCGGTTTCCGCAGATCCGCTTTATAAAGCTCCATCACCTGCATATTGTGGAAGGCTCTATCATGGGCGTACAGTATAAACGGCAACCGTTCCATGTATTTTCCCTGGAAGAATATACCGACTTCCTGTGTGCATTTATCCCGTTGCTGCGCCCGGATATTGTAATACAGCGGTTATTCGGACTGGCTGATTACGACCTACTGATTGCCCCGAACTGGGGGAAAAACAAATCAGCAATACAAACCTATATCGATAAAGAGCTGGAAAGGAGAGGGGCTGTGCAGGGGTCCCAATACAGGGAACCAGTAGTCTCCCTTATATAATGCAAGTTGTTGGTATGCGCTGGCTGCTGGTATCTTAGATGAAGGGTGGCCTGATATATAAATCAAATAAGCCGGAAAAATGAAATATGCTGTTGCCATTGACATCGGGGGAACCAATATGAAGTATGCCCTGGTGGGTATGGACGGGAAAGTTGTATTCGAAGCCATTTGCCCGACAAGAACAGAAACGCAGGGTGCGTTAAACCAGTTGAAAACAGCTATACAGGAAACGATTGGCTATGGAAAGCTCCGCAGCCTGAAGATTGAAGGGATAGGTATTGGCGTTCCTTCTGTTGTCGAAGACGGAGTCGTTTTGTTTGCAAATAATTTACCGGAGATCAACAACCAAAATTTAAAGCAGACCATAGAGGATTGTTTTGGGCTTCCGACCTTTGTTGATAATGATGCCAACCTGATGGGGCTGGGTGAATTCAGGTATGGGAAATCAGAAGACATTTCTGACGCCGTATTCCTTACCATTGGAACGGGTATTGGTGGGGCACTGATTATTGATAAACGGTTGTGGGGCGGTTATCGTAACAAAGGAACGGAGCTGGGACACATCATTATCCGGTACGATGGGAAGCAATGCACATGTGGTGCTCTTGGATGTTTGGAAGCCTATGCTTCCATGTCGGCATTGATTGATGATTATAAACAAATGCTGACCAGTAGCGGAATACGTCATGAAGATATGGGAAAAGTAGATGGAAAATATATTGTTTCAAAATACCATCAGAAAGAGACAATTGCCGTTCAGGTAATGGAAAATCATTTCAAATATGTTGCAGCAGGGCTTGTCGGCATAATAAATATATTTGCTCCGCAAAAAGTGATTCTGGGTGGGGGAATTTCTGAAGCCGGAAGTTTTTATGCCGAACATATCAGCAAGCTTGTGATGGCACACGTGATGAAGGAAACATCTTCATATGTCAGTATCGCATCCGCTTCGTTAGGAAACAAAGCCGGGTTTTGCGGAGCGGCTGCCCTGGTGTTTGCCAATGACTTTTGATTAATGAAGCAGGAGTATACATTATATAGAACGTGGTTCCTGCTGGCTCAGGCAGTGCCAGCTCCCCAGTCCCCATATGATATCCGTACTGTCTATACCGATCACTTTTCTATCTGTAAAACAACCACTTAACAGGTCCAGTGCTTTCTGGTCGTTCCGTTCGTCCCGGTAGGTTGGTACGATAACGGCGGCGTTGGCAATGTAAAAATTGGCATAAGAGGCCGGCAACCGTTGCCCGTCATATTCCACCGGACCGGGCATGGGCAGCTCTATGATGTTCAGCTGTTTGCCGTTCAGCAGACGCATGCTCTTTAGTGCCGCCAGATTTTCCTGCAGGATCGGGTAGTTATCATCCGACCGGTTTTCCTCTACCACTGTCACTACCGTATCTTCGTTCACAAAACGGGTAATGTCATCAATATGCCCGTCGGTATCATCACCGATAATGCCATCACCCAGCCAGAGTACCTGTTCTGCCCCATAATAGTCGCGCAGGTATTGCTCAATCTCCGGCTGACCGAGATGCGGATTACGGTTCGGGTTGAGTAGGCAGGCGCTGGTAGTCAGTACGGTGCCCTTGCCATTGAAATCAACAGATCCGCCTTCCATCACGATGCCCGGGTGATAGACCGGAATACCCAGTGCTTTCCCGATCAACGACGGGATGATGTCATCAAGGTCATAGGGAGGGTATTTGTCACCCCATGCATTGTACCCCCAATCCACAATTACTTTTGGTACAGCGGCAGCGGGATTGATCAGGAAAGCCGGGCCGTGATCCCGGCACCAGGCGTCATTTGTGGGATGCAGGAAAAACCTGATCCTGCTGAGGTCCGCATCGGCCGCCAGTAAGTATTGCTTTGCCGCCTGTTCTGTGACTGTATCGGTAACGTTGATGCAGACCAATTCGCCGGCAGCAACTTCTTTGACGAACTGCGCATAGGGGGCATAGACCGCGTCCAGCCTGCCAGGCCAGCTGGCCTCTTTGTGGGGCCAGCTTAACCACGTGGCTTCATGAGGATGCCATTCTGCCGGGAAAAAGTAGCCGGCTTCTCTTGGGGTGCTCATTTATTCGTCGATGAAACGTTTGGTGATGGGCTGGTAACTGTCAATACGGCGGTCGCGCAGGAATGGCCAGTGCATCCGGAAGTAATCGGATTGTTTCAGGTCCACCTCCGTTACTGCTGTTTCTTCCTGATCGTGCGACGCCAGGTATAGCAGCCGGCCCTGTGCATTGGTTACAAAACTGCCGCCCCAGAACTTCATGGCGCCGTCCTGCTCGTATCCTACCCTGTTTACACTGATGACCGGCACCCCGTTCGCCACGGCATGTGAACGCTGGATGGTCTGCCAGGCATTGTATTGATCGGTATTGGTTTCGTCATCCTGCGTGCTGGACCACCCGATCGCCGTCGGGAAGAATAACAGCTCAGCACCCATCAGGGCTGTGATACGGGCAGCTTCCGGATACCACTGATCCCAGCAGATCAGCACGCCAATGGTGGCGAACCGGGTTTTAAATACTTTGTAGCCCATATCACCAGGGGTGAAATAGAATTTCTCGTAATACCCCGGATCGTCCGGGATGTGCATTTTGCGGTATTTACCCAGATAGGTTCCATCTGCATCGATCACCGCCGTTGTATTGTGGTATAATCCCTCTGCCCGTTTTTCAAACAGGGAGGCAATGATAACCACCCCGAGGTCAGCGGCTACCGGTATCAGGGCTTCAGTGGAAGGACCCGGAATGGGTTCTGCCAGGCTGAAGTTGTCATAGTCTTCTTCATCACAAAAATACAGCGACGTAAATAGTTCCTGCAGACAGATAATCCGGGCGCCTTTGCCGGCTGCAACCCTGATCTGGTCAATGGCTTTCTGAAGATTCGTTTTCTTATCAGCCACACAACTCATCTGAACGGTACCTATTTTGACTGTTGACATATTTCTCTTCCTATACTGAAAATAAAAACAAATGCAAAAGTACAACAAATAATAAAAAGGGGAGCTATAGTTGCTTACGCAACCGGGCAACCGGTATGTTCATGGCTTCCCGGTACTTGGCTACGGTGCGGCGGGCGATGCTGTAACCTTTCTCTTTGAGGATATCCGTTAGCTTTTCGTCGGCGAGTGGCTTGCGCTTGTCTTCGCTGGCTATACATTCTTCCAGTATTTTTTTTACTTCTTTATTGGAAACTTCTTCACCGGTATCGGTTTGTATAGCTTCGGAAAAGAACGATTTCAACAGGAATGTGCCGAATTCAGTTTGCACATATTTGGAATTGGCAACCCTGGATACGGTCGATATATCCATGTCGATCCGGTCGGCAATATCCTTCAGGATCATTGGTCTCAGTTTCCGTTCATCCCCTGTCAGAAAATACTCATACTGGTAATTCATGATCGCATTCATTGTTTTCAGAAGCGTTTGCTGGCGTTGTTTGATCGCGTCTATGAACCACTTCGCTGAATCGAGCTTCTGTTTGACAAATTGGACAGCCTCCTTCATCTTTTTATCTTTCTGCGCCGCTTTATCATAATGCTCGAACATTTCCTGATACGATTTGCTGACACGCAGTTCGGGGGCATTCCTTGAATTAAGTGTCAGCACCAGGATGCCATCATTGTTGGCTATATGGAAATCGGGGATAATATGCAGCTGTTTACCGGAAGCGGCACCTGAATCTCCGGGTTTCGGGTTTAATTTCAGGATTTCATGGATAATGTCACGAAGTTCTGCTGAGCTGATCCCCAGTATCCGCTCCAGCTTGTCGTAATGTTTCCGGGTAAACTCCTCCAGGTAGTTTTCAACGATCTGTATGGCTTTCCGGATCGCCGGATTATCTGTATCTTTTTTTCTTAGCTGTATCAGGAGGCATTCCTGTAAATCACGGGCACCGACACCGGCAGGATCGAATGACTGGATTACTTTCAGCATATTTTCTACCTCTGTTTCCGCGGTCATTACGTTCTGCGAAAAAGCAAGGTCATCGATCAGGGAGGTGATCGGCCTGCGCAGATATCCGTCGTCATCCAGGCTGCCAATAATCTGCTGGCCGATCAGCAGATCCTTTTCTTCCAGATCCAGCAAGTCAAGCTGCTGTTGCAGGCTCTCAAAAAAAGAACTTTGTACAGCAATCGGGATCTCTTTCCGCTCATCATCGTCATCCCCGCCGGAGCCGGAACTGCTTCCGTAGTCATAGTCATTCACATGGTCATCCTGCAAATAATCGTCTACATTGAACTCGTCTGCCTCGGCAGTCGTTTCTGCAGGGGCAGTATATGGGTCGTCATCCGGATCATGATCCGGATATTGTTCCACCGGTTCATTGAGATTGGCAAGACTGATATCTTCCAGTGCCGGGTTTTCCTCCAGTTCCTCCTTGATACGTGTGTCAAGTGTCGCTGTAGGTACCTGAAGCAGCTTAATGAACTGGATTTGCTGCGGCGATAACTTCTGCAGTAATTTTTGTTGTAAACTTTGTTTTAACATAACCAATATACCCCGGCAAACTTACGCAATATCCCGAACGTAGGATAATGACGGTAAAAATATTAAATTATTCAATGAAACCGGCATCAACGGTCGCTGAAAACAGCTGTCCGGAAACAATTGTGAGAGATGTGTGGGTACATGCGGGGGTTGCTGCATAATTATAAAAAAACTTGTACGTAATAAAAAAAAACATCAACTTAGGAGCCATAATAATCAAGTTGGTTTCATCGAAAATAAATTTAAATTATGGGGTTTGTAAAAGAGTTTAAAGAGTTTGCCATGCGTGGCAATGTGATCGATCTGGCAGTAGGTGTGGTTATAGGCGCTTCTTTCGGAAAGATCGTTTCTTCCCTGGTGGATGATATCATTATGCCACCTATTGGTTATATAACCGGTGGCATTGATTTTTCGGCCATGAAGTATGTGATACAACCTGCTGATGCCGTTAATGAGGTTGCAGAGGTCGCTATTACTTATGGTAATTTCATTAATGTGGTCATCCAATTCACTATTGTAGCATTTGCCATATTTCTGGTAATCAAAGGAATCAACTCTATGAAGAGGGCGGAGCCTGCAGCGCCGGAGGCACCCCCTGCGCCAACTAAGGAAGAACTGCTGCTGACGGAGATCCGTGACTTGCTGAGAACAAAACAATAACCAAAAAATATTTGTATTCTGTTAATAAGTTCGTACATTTGCACTCCCGTTTCAGGAGATAACAGAATAACGATATAGTATAAAAGTCATGAAGAGAACATTCCAGCCTTCTCAGCGTAAAAGAAGGAATAAGCATGGGTTCAGAGAGCGTATGAGCACAGCCAACGGCAGGCGGGTGTTAGCTGCCCGCAGGGCAAAAGGAAGAAAGCGCTTATCCGTGTCTGACGAAGGCAGGCATAAAGCTTAGTTCATTTTGCCGGGCATAGTCCTGCAAAAATGAAACGATATACATTCAGAAAAGAAGAACGGCTTTGTAATAAGCGGCTGATCGGCCAACTATTTCAGAGCGGTTCTTTTTTTATGGCTTACCCCTTTCGTTTCGTGTTCTTTCCGGCTGAGCTGGCAACTACTCCGGCACAGGTGCTTATTTCCGTATCCAAAAAGCGGCATAAACGGGCAGTTGACAGAAATTTAATGAAGCGGCGTATCCGGGAGGCATACCGGATTCATAAGGAAGGGATCTTATATCCTTTTCTCAGGCAACAGGAGGTGTCTGGATTGTTGCTGGCCGTGCAATATGTTGCGGGCGACCTGCTTCCTTATCCGGTTATTTTTAATAAATTGGCCCAGGCCCTGATTAAACTGCAGCATGAGTACCGGAAAGTGGATCATGAAAAGGATCATTAACCCTGTTTTCGGAGGGCTGTTTCTGTTTCTGATCAGGGGGTACCAGCTTTTATTATCCCCTACGCTGGGAGGTTCCTGCCGTTATACACCTACCTGTTCGCAATACGGTATAGAGGCTATCAGGAAGTATGGTCCGTTTAAAGGCGGGTGGCTTACAGTGAAGCGGATCGCCAGATGCCATCCCTGGGGAGGGCATGGACATGATCCTGTACCTTAGATAGTTGATTGGTGAAAGTTAAGAGGGTATGATTTTGCAAATTGAAACAGCTACATCGGTGTGTTCAGCAGCGTTGTCCGATAAAGGACATACAGTAAGCACAAAAGAGTTGAATGAGCCAAATGTACATGCTTCACAGCTCACGTTATTGGTCGATGCATTGATGCAGGACGCCGGTTTACGTTTCTCGGATCTGGACGCGGTAGCCGTAAGTATGGGCCCCGGTTCCTATACCGGCCTACGGATCGGTGTGTCAGCAGCGAAAGGATTCTGTTATGCTGCGGATCTTCCGCTGATTGCTGTGCCTACACTACAGGCGATGGCCTGGGGATTCCGGAATAGTAAGAGTATGATTCTGGCAGAAAAGGCGCTACTTGTACCGATGGTGGATGCCCGTCGGATGGAAGTGTATATGGGCGTGTTTGACCAGGAACTTGAGGTGGTGGTCGACACTTCTGCTGAGATCATTGACGAACAGAGCTTTTTTCATTATGGCAATGATATCCCGGTGGTATTGTTCGGAAACGGAGCAGATAAGCTGATGGGCGTTTTTGAGGGGAATAAGCAGGTTGATGTCCAATCCGGGTTTTTAAACTCAGCAAGCCATATGAGCTGTTTGGCATTCCGGAAGCTGGAGCAGGGACAATTGGAGGATGTAGCTTATTTCGAGCCGTATTATCTGAAAGATTTTATCCCGACAACGCCGCGGAAGGCCAACTGATAGGTTCAGCGTGATCGGCAAAAGAAAAGCGAATGGCTTTTGCCATCCGCTTCTACAGTTTGCAATTAGACAACAACGGGTTTAGTTGCCGGCTACTAAATGAATCTTAAGATTAATTTCTTTACTGATCAGATCATCAGCTTGCCCTTTGTAAGATACACCCCAATCTTCCCGTGCAATATTGAAATCGGCATCGGCTACAACGGATACCTCAGACACCTGACTGGCGGTAGCGTCAAATGTGATATTTTTGGTCACACCCCGGATCGTAAGATTACCGGAAACAGTTAATGTTCCCGCGTCAGTGCCATCAGCTACGGAAGTAATCTCAAATGTAGCTTCAGGGTGATTTTCCACATCAAAGAAATCTGCGGACTTCAGGTGGCCTTCTAATTTTTGTTTGTATTCGCCTTCGAGGTCGTTGTCATGAATCGTGGTCAAGTCAATTATGAACTGACCACCGGTCAGTTTTCCCTCTTTGACGGTCAAGGTACCTGATTTGATATTTACGGTACCATTGTGCTGGCCGGAAACCTTCCTGCCAATCCATTTAACCGTGGATTGTGCGGCGTCAACGGTCAGCTGTGTACCATCTGTGCCTGAAACTGTTTCAACAGAATCTGTGGTTTCTGCTTTTTTCCCTTCCGGGTTCCCGACACAAGATGCCAGAACAAGTGCCGAGGCACCAAATAATAATGATACTTTTTTCATGCGTACTACTTAATATGTGGTTAAACATCTATTGGCTGCAAAAGTACAAATTAGATTCATTTTAATCCTATTCATACATAATATAACAATTCAGCGACAATATAGTTTAAGATGTTCCCGTCCACCTGATAATTTCTGTCGGTTAATTCTTAAATTGTTGCTGTAGCCGTTTATAAACGTATATATTCGTTTACAAACGTATATAAACGTTTAATATACGATTCGTATCCCTGCTGGTCCGGATGTTTGTGCCCATACATCGTCGTTTATTTTTAAGGAGACGGCGGCGGTAATGTAATAATGATAAAGTATATTAAAAATTTGTATGATGAGCACATTAAAAAACAGTGTCCGTTTAACCGGATTTCTCGGCAATGATCCTGAGGTGAAGAAGTTTGGTGAAAGCAAGAGTTTGGCCAAGGTATCCCTTGCAACCAATGAGTACTATAAAAATGGCCAGGGGGAATGGATAGCAGATACACAGTGGCATAACCTGGTTTTCTGGGGTAAGCTGGCCGTTTTCGTGGGAGAGAGTTTAACGAGAGGAGTTGAAATTGCCATTGAAGGGCGGTTGGTGAACCGCAGTTATACAGACAAGGATGGTGTTCAGCGCTATGTTACGGAAATCGTTGTGAACGAGGTACAGCAGTTTCCACGGAAAGAAACAGCAATTGTGTGAGGAACTGTTTGCCTCCTGTATTTGTATGAATAGATATAGATACAGGAGGCAAATCATGCTGACGGCTGCTGATCATAGGAGGCAGCAGGTTACGGTATATGTTACACCAGTTTGGGGGCAGCATCGATTCGTCTGATATCCGCCCCGAGGGCAGTGAGCCGGCTTTCAATATCCTGGTAGCCGCGCTCTATCTGTTCGATGTTGTAAATGGTGGATTTCCCCTGAGCAGAGAGGGCTGCGATCAACAGCGCGACACCTGCGCGGATATCCGGAGAGGTCATCTCTATCCCGCGTAATTGTACGCTCTTGTTCAGTCCGATAACGGTGGCCCGATGGGGATCACAAAGAATGATCTGGGCACCCATATCGATGAGTTTGTCAACAAAAAACAGGCGGCTCTCAAACATTTTCTGGTGAACGAGTACATTGCCTTTCGCCTGCGTGGCCACAACCAGTACAATGCTCAGCAGGTCAGGGGTAAATCCTGGCCAAGGAGCATCAGCGATGGTCAGGATGGAGCCATCAATAAACGTATCAATTTCATACGAATCTTGTTGAGGAATGTAGATGTCGTCACCGCGACGTTCAAAACGTATACCCAGGCGCGCGAATACACCGGGAATCATTCCCAGTTCTTCGTATTGTACGTCTTTGATGGTAATTTCGGAGCCAGTCATGGCAGCGAGTCCGATGAACGAACCAACTTCGATCATGTCAGGCAACATTCTGTGCTCTGTGCCATGCAGGCTGGCAACGCCTTCGATGGTCAGCAGATTAGATCCGATACCACTGATGCGGGCACCCATGCGGTTCAGCATTTTGCAGAGTTGCTGCAGGTAGGGTTCGCAGGCCGCGTTATAGATGGTTGTAGTCCCTTCTGCCAGTACGGCAGCCATGACAATATTAGCGGTACCGGTTACGGACGCTTCATCCAGTAACATATACGTCCCTTTTAACCGGGAAGCATCCACATGGTAGAAATGGTTTTCCGCATCATACCGGAAACGGGCTCCCAGTTTTTCGAAGCCGATAAAATGTGTATCCAGCCGGCGCCGGCCGATTTTGTCACCTCCTGGTTTAGGAATTGCTGCCTGCCCGAATCGTGCCAACAGGGGTCCTACGATCATGATAGACCCTCTTAGTCCGCCTCCCTTAGCCCTGAATTCAGGAGAAGCAAAATAACCGGTGTCAATGTTTTTTGCCTGAAAGGTATACGTGTCTTTGTTAACGCGGTTGACGGCCACTCCCAGGTCCTTCAGCAGGTCAATCAGCTTGTTGACATCCTTGATATCAGGAACATTACTGATGGTCATCGTGTCAGCGGTAAGCAATACGGCAGAAAGTATCTGCAACGCCTCGTTTTTTGCTCCCTGCGGGATGATCTCGCCTTTTAACGGTTTATTTCCTGTTATTTCAAATGCATTCATCCGGTCGCTTAGCGCTTTTTGAAAACAGTCGTTCGTTTCCGGTTCTTGCCGCCATTACTCTTGCCTTTCGCAGGTTGTACTTTCTGAGCTTGTGCCACACCTCCTTTCGTACGGCTGCCCGGAGGCGGTGTTTTAAATTCAAGACGTGTTAATACCGTAGTAGCTGGGTCGAGATTCAGCTCGCCGTTTGAGAGTTCACGTAAATCAGCCAGGATGTTTTCATCTGAAACAGAATCCTTATTGTTCCAGGTTACATAGGACATTTTCATGAAATTGGCAATTGCTTCTGCCATTTGTGTTTTCCTGGCTTCGTCAGGCGCAGATAAGGCTTTTTTGATCATGGCCTCCACAATGTGTCCATAATGCTTGAACCGGATACGGTGCTGGGGATAGTCCAGTGTCTGTGGTTTCCGGTGGACCGCTTCCGGATTGGGTACCGGATAAGGGGAGTCTACATCAATCTTAAAGTTGGATATGATGTGCAGGTGATCCCACAGTTTATGCTTAAAGTCGGAAACATCACGCAGGTGCGGGTTCAGGAATCCCATCAGGTCAATCACCACCTGGGCATGTCGGTTACGTTCTTCGCGCGTGGGGAGTGTACAAATATAGTCTACCATATTTTGTACATTCCGGCCGTATTCAGCTAAAATAAGCTGCTCACGCGTACTGTTATAGTCAAAATTCATATAATACTTATTATTCTAAGTTTTGCAAATTTAAGCAACAATTGCTTCTGTCCTAATTCTTTGAAAAAAATAGTTGCTTTTATGTCAGGTTTGGTTCCTTCTATGTTAATCACTTTGCCGAATCCAAAGCGTTCATGCTCAACTTCCATGCCGGTTTGCAGGTTAGAAGTGTCGGACGGTGTAAAATCCTTTGTCGGAACATGGGCTTTCGGCAGGATGGCCGTTGTCCGTGCAGCAGCCTTCGGTTTGGGTTTTGCGAAGGTGTCCCGCTGCTGCCAGGCAACACGTTCATCATCAAAACTGTTCCCCGGTAGCGGTCTGGGTTTGAAATCCAGCTGCAGGCAGGCAGGGTCAAGTTCATCCAGGAAGCGGCTGGGCTCGCAGTTATTGAGTGTGCCCCAGCGGTAGCGGGACGTAGCATACGTCAGGGTCAGCTTGTTCTTGGCGCGTGTCACCGCGACATAGAACAGCCGTCGTTCTTCTTCCAGGTCACTGCGCGAGTTCAGGGAAAGCTGGGATGGAAAAAGGTTTTCTTCCAGTCCCACAATAAATACCTGCGGGAACTCCAGGCCTTTGCTGGAGTGGATCGTCATCAGTGATACGGTATCTGCATTGGGGTCTTTATCATTGTCATCGTTCGTCAGTAACGCCACATCCTGCATGAACACGTCGAGCCCCCGTTCTTCAATATCTTCCCGCTCACTGAATTCTTTGATTCCGTTGAGCAGTTCCTGGATGTTTTCATAACGGCTCAGCCCTTCGATGGATTTGTCATCATATAACTCTTTCAGGATACCCGAATGCCGGGCAATGTGCATCGCCGTATCATACGCGTTGTGGGTTTTGGCGATCACCTGGAAGCTTTGCATCATCGTTCCGAAGCCACCCACAGCACCGGCTGTCCGGCTGTCCAGGTACGTGCCCGCATTTGATACCACTTCCCAAAGCGTAGTCTGGTGCTGATCGGCAGCAATAATGATACGCTCCACGCTGGTATCGCCGATGCCGCGGCGCGGATAGTTGATCACCCGTTTCAGTGCTTCTTCGTCATTGGGGTTGAATGTCAGCCGGAAATACGCCAACAGGTCTTTTATTTCTTTCCGTTGGTAGAAAGACATTCCCCCATAAATTTTATAAGGTACGCTGATCTTACGTAAGGCTTCTTCCAGGGCGCGTGACTGGGCATTCGTGCGGTACAGGATCGCAAAGTCACGGTAACTCAGTCCGAGCAGCGCCCGCGCCTGAGCGATGGCTTCCGCTACGATCTTGCCTTCTTCGTTGTCACTGAAAGCGCGGAAGACGCTGATTTTTTCCCCTGTTTCGTTTTCGGAGAATACGTTTTTCTTCAGTTGGTTGGTGTTGTTGGCAATAATGCTGTTCGCCGCCTTTACGATGTTCTGCGTGGAACGGTAGTTCTGTTCCAGCTTGAACACATGCAGGTCGGGATAATCTTTTTCAAAGTTGAGGATATTCTGTATGTTCGCTCCGCGGAAGGCATAGATACTTTGTGCATCATCACCCACCACGCAGATATTTTCGTTAATAGCCGCCAGTTTCTTGACGATGAGGTATTGAGAGAAATTGGTATCCTGGTACTCATCGACCATCAGGTATTTGAACTTATTCTGATATTTGTACAATACTTCCGGGTAGTCCTTCAGCAGCACGTTGGTCTTAAATAACAGATCATCGAAATCCATTGCCCCCGCTTTATAACAACGTTGCGTATAGGTCCGGTAAATGGTGCCCAGCTGCCCCCGCCCGGATGAATGGTCATCTGCCTGTATCTGTTCGTTTTTCAGGTACTCTTCCGCCGATATAAGGTTGTTTTTGGCCGCTGAAATCCGGTTGTAAACGAAGTTCGCATTGTAGAGTTTGTCATCCAGCTGCATTTCCTTCAGGATAGCCCTGATCAGGCTCTTGCTGTCGTCCGTATCGTAAATAGTAAAGTTGCCGGGGTAACCCAGGTAGTGTGCTTCCACCCGCAGGATCTTTGCAAATACAGCGTGGAAGGTACCCATCCATATGTTTTTTGCTTCAGGACCGACTACGTGCATAATGCGTTCACGCATTTCCTTAGCAGCTTTATTGGTAAATGTAAGCACAAGTATGTTGAACGGGTCTGTTCCTTTTCGTATCAGGTGAGCAACCCGGTAAGTAATGACCCGGGTTTTTCCGGAACCGGCACCGGCAACGATCATCACAGGTCCTTCGGTTTGTTCAACAGCGGCGTGTTGCGAAGGGTTTAATCCTTTTAAGTAATCCAAAACAAAAAGTCCAACTAAAGTTTGTCGCAATCAGAAAAGTGCCGCTAAGATACGACTTTTCCGGCAGATCTGTGCGGTGGATTACCGGATATAATCGCTGTCCTCCTCACTCAGGCCGGGCCCGGGAGGGAGTGAGGTAACATCAGTGGCTTCGGGAAGTGCTTTTTTGCGTGGCCTGCCTGCAGCAAACCCTACTGCGAAACCGAGACCGAACATGGAGCCCAGCACAGCCAGTTTTGGGACATCGGTAGGTCCGAATAACCAGAATGTCACTTCGTCTGTATTTTTCATCAGGATAATGGTGACCAGCACGGTGATCACAATTATAAAAATGGTTTTTGCACGCATGATGATGTTTTTATTCCAGGGGCTAAATGTATACTTAATAGTTGAAAAGTGGAAATCCTGCTTCTGAAAACAACATCGTCCGGCCGCATCATTTCTTTAACTGTAATTATTTTTTGTACGTTGTTTTGATAAAGTAGTATGTTTGGGCTTTAATCATTATTTCAGCTCAAAAGGACTCATGATGCATTTGTCCGTTCAGGAACATATACCGCTGCAGACATACAACACCTTCGGGGTGCCGGCTACTGCCCGCTATTTTTTTAACCTGGAACGCGAAGCTGATCTGCCGCTGCTGTTGGCCGACAAGACCTGGAGCGGACTGTCGTTGCTGGTGATAGGTGGAGGCAGTAACATCCTGTTTACTGGTCCTTTCGAAGGCCTGGTCATACGGGTAGCCATTCAGGGGATCAGTTATATACAGGAACAGGGGGGCGTTGTAGTGACGGCAGGCGGGGGAGTCGTATGGAATGAACTGGTCTGGTACTGCGTGGACCGTGGGTTTGCCGGCATCGAAAACCTGGCGCTGATTCCCGGTACAGCAGGCGCTGCCCCCGTTCAGAATATCGGTGCATACGGCGTTGAGCTAAGCGAGCGGTTCCACAGTTGCCGGGCATTTGATCTGGAAAAACGGGAGTTTGTGGTATTCCGGAAAGATGACTGCGATTTTGCTTACCGTGACAGCCTGTTTAAAAGCACCCATAAGGGAAGGTATATCATTACGAGTGTTTCGCTGAAGCTGACGACGGTACCGGATGTCAATACCTCTTATGGGGCGATCCAGGCCGAGCTGGCCAAACGGGGTATTTCAGCACCGGGTATACGGGATGTTGCGGAAGTGGTTTCGCATATCCGTGTTAGTAAATTACCCGATCCGTCTACCGTGGGAAATGCCGGGAGTTTCTTTAAGAATCCTATGGTGGGGATCAACCAGTTCCTGGCGTTGAAAGAACGTTTCCCGGATATTGTGTCATATCCGGCGGGCAATGACCAGGTGAAACTGGCTGCCGGATGGCTGATTGAAAAGTGTGGCTGGAAAGGCAGAGCTATCGGGGCGGCAGGCACATGGAAAAACCAGGCGCTGGTGTTGGTGAATAACGGTGGGGCATCGGGTACTGACATTTATCGCCTTTCTGAAGCAATTGTGAAGGACGTGCAGGAGCTATCCGGCATTACGCTGGACCGTGAAGTGAATATTGTATAAATGGAGGGATAGTTGTATGTTTGTGTGCCCTGAAAACGGCAGATAGCGGCTTATGACAACTTATAACGAAGATAGTATACGGTCATTGGATTGGAAGGAGCACATCCGTCTCCGTCCGGGAATGTATATCGGCAAGCTGGGTGACGGATCGGCTTATGACGATGGGATCTACGTGCTATTGAAAGAGGTAGTGGACAATTCTATTGACGAGTTTGTGATGGGCGCTGGTAAGGTAATTGATATTACCGTGAATGAGCACAAGGTTTCGGTGCGTGACTACGGTCGCGGCATACCGATAGGCAGTGTGGTGGATGTGGTTTCCAAGATCAATACCGGAGGGAAATACGATAGCAAGGCGTTTCAGAAGTCTGTCGGCCTGAACGGCGTCGGTACCAAAGCGGTGAATGCGCTGGCTGCCTCTTTCGTTGTACAGTCTTATCGTGCCGGAAGAACGCGTATTGCTGAATTCAGTAACGGCGAGCTGCTGAAGGATGAAGAAAAAGATACAACACAACGCAACGGAACGGCGGTGACCTTTGTGCCGGATGAGCTCATTTTCCGTAATTTTCACTACCGGACGGAGTTTGTGGAGAACATGATATGGAATTATGTCTTCCTGAACGCCGGGCTTACCGTTAATTTCAATGGCCGGAAGTTTGTGTCCGAAAACGGCCTGAAGGATCTGCTGGAGCGGAATATCGA
The DNA here is from genome assembly GCA_964546645.1 of uncultured Sphingobacteriaceae bacterium. Taxonomy (GTDB): domain Bacteria; phylum Bacteroidota; class Bacteroidia; order Sphingobacteriales; family Sphingobacteriaceae; genus A37T11. The sequence continues at coordinate 15,416 of CAZJKM010000008.1, read as the reverse complement.
TGCAGAGAGCATGCGTTATCCCATTATCCACCTGCGGGGAGATGATATTGAAGTGGCCCTGACGCATGGGCAACAATACGGCGAAGAGTATTATTCGTTTGTCAACGGGCAGCATACCACCCAGGGGGGGACCCATCAGGCCGCTTTCCGGGAAGCACTGGTAAAAACCATCCGTGAGTTTTATAAAAAGGAGTTTGACGCATCGGATATCCGTTCATCGGTTATCGGTGCTATTGCCATCAAAGTGCAGGAGCCTGTGTTCGAGTCGCAGACGAAAACCAAACTAGGTTCCCAGAGCATCGGTCCGGAAGGGCCAACGGTCCGTACGTTTATCAATGATTTTCTTAAAAAGGCACTGGACGACTACCTTCACAAGCACACAGAGACAGCGGATGCCTTGCTGAAACGCATCATGCAATCTGAGCGGGAGCGGAAAGATATTGCCGGTATCAAGAAGCTGGCCAACGAGCGTGCAAAGAAAGCTTCACTCCATAATCGTAAGCTGCGTGACTGTAAGATCCATTATGATGAAAAGAACGAGCGTGCGCAGGAGACCACCCTGTTTATTACGGAGGGCGATTCTGCCAGTGGTTCCATTACAAAGTCGCGGGATGTGCAGACACAGGCTGTTTTCAGTCTGAAAGGGAAGCCACTGAATGCTTTCGGGCTGACTAAAAAAGTTGTTTATGAAAATGAGGAATTCAACCTGCTGCAGCATGCACTGAATATTGAAGACGGCCTGGATGGGCTCCGCTATAACAATATTGTGATCGCTACTGATGCCGACGTGGATGGTATGCATATCCGATTGCTGCTGATGACGTTTTTTCTGCAGTTTTTTCCGGACCTTGTGAAAGCAGGTCATGTATCCATTCTGCAAACACCCTTGTTCAGGGTGCGCAATAAGAAGGAGACGATCTATTGTTACAGTGATGAAGAGCGGCAACGCGCTATCATGAAGTTAGGCGGAAAACCGGAAATTACCCGGTTTAAAGGATTAGGGGAGATTTCGCCGGACGAGTTCGGGCTTTTCATCGGTAAAGACATGCGCCTGGATCCCGTTATCCTGTCAAAGGACCAAAAAATAAAACAATTGCTGGAATATTATATGGGAAAGAATACCCCGGACCGGCAAAAGCATATTGTGAATAACCTGCGTGTAGAGGTTGATATTGCAGAACGCGACAGGCAGGATAAACTGGCAGCGGACCGGGCAGCGGAGGAACTGGTGGCTTAGCAGCAAAAGAACCATGAACCAGACATTAATACTGATACAATGTGCGGATGCCGTTGGCCTGGTATCGCGCATATCGCACGTCGTTGCGCAGCATAAGCTTAATATTGTAACCATGCGTGAGTATGTGGACGAAGCGACCTGTCGTTTTTTTGCACGCATTGTGTGTGCGGGTATGTTGCAGGATGCGGAACGGCTAACGGCCGAGCTTCATACGCAGTTGCCCGCCGGTGCGATGGTCAAAGTCAACCCACCTGCGCAGAAACGATTGGCCATACTCGTCACCAAAGAACCGCATTGCCTGGCAGATATACTGGTACGCTATTTTTTTAAGACACTGGGTGCAGAAGTATGTTGTGTAGTGGGTAATTACGATGAGCTGCGCGCGTTTACGGAGCGTTTTCAGGTGCCCTTTCATCATGTAAGCCACGAAGGACGAAGTAAAGAGGCGTTTGAGAAAGAGTTGCACCGGGTTATTTATGGGTACCAGCCTGATTATGTCATACTTGCTAAGTTTATGCGGGTTCTCTCGCCAACATTTGTTGTTCATTATCCCGGCCGGATCATCAATATCCACCATTCCTTCCTGCCGGCGTTCGTCGGTGCCAACCCCTACCGGCAGGCATATACCCGGGGCGTCAAGCTGATCGGTGCCACGGCGCATTATGTGACAGACGACTTGGATGAAGGGCCTATTATTGCACAGGATATTAAGCCGGTGAACCACACGTATACGGCTCAGGATATGCGACGGGCGGGTAAGGAAGTGGAAAAGGCGATACTCAGTAAGGCTATCTCACTGATTATTGAGGATCGTGTGTTCATTACGGGAAATAAGACAATTGTTTTCGAATAGGATTGCGGCAACGGCGATGCCGGATGCCCCGCGTGAAAAAAACAGGCAGGTATCGCTGGAATATGTAACAGGTTTACTAAATTAGCCGATGGTAAAACGACCCGACGAATGAATAAACGGATCATATTAACGGCGGCTTTTTTTGGAGTATTGGCCGTTATTTTAGGAGCATTCGGAGCCCACGGCCTTCGTGATAAAATCAGTGCCGGCAATCTGGAAACATGGAAAACCGCTGTCGATTATCATTTCTATCATACGTTGGCATTGCTGTTCCTGTCAAAATTTTCACGGGCAAGGGATAACCGGATCATGGTAGCGTATATTGCTTTTACCGTTGGCATTCTCTTCTTTTCAGGATCCCTTTACCTACTGTCAACCCGTGAGGCAACAGGGTGGGAAGGAGTATCTTTTCTGGGACCGGTTACCCCTATCGGGGGGGTATTATTCATTTTTGGATGGATTTGCCTGTTTTTAGCCGCCGTTAAGAATAAGTAATAACCGGCTGCAGGCAGCCGATATAGTATGCTGGAACTTCATCAACACACAACCGACACGGGTCGCATTACGCTTTTCGTAGAGGTCATCTTGCCGCTGTCTATCCCGAAAACATATACGTACCGGGTTCCCGATGCGCTGAAACCGGCGGTGCAGGTGGGATGTCGTGTCATTGTTCAGTTTGGTAAAAGCAGAATATATACGGCTATTGTCGTGGAAATTACCCGGCAGGCGCCGGAGCGTTATGAGGCCAAATACCTGCTGGACGTGTTGGATGACGCTCCGGTTGTCAATGAGCGGCAATTGCAACTATGGCGCTGGATCGCCGGTTATTATTTGTGCTATGAAGGGGAGGTGATGCAGGCCGCATTGCCTGCGGCGCTGAAACTGGCCAGCGAAACAAGGATCGTTGCTGTTCAGGACGAAGGGCTGGACCGCCATACCCTGAATGATCAGGAGTTCCTGATACTGGAAGCACTGGATGTAGCTTCCGAACTTCGTATCAGTGATGTGGTGAAGCTGTTGGGACAAAAAACTGTTTTTCCGATCATCAAACGCCTGTTTGATAAAGGTTTTATCCGTGTTTCTGAGGAGCTTACTGAAAAATACAAGCCCCGCCGCCGCACCTTCGTGCGGCTGAACCCGTTGTTTGCAACAGAGGAGGCGAAGCGGCTGTTATTTGAGGAACTGGATCGTGCACCGAAGCAGCTGGATGCCGTGTTGGCCTGGATGCAATTGAGCCGTGGCGGGAACCGTGTGTCAAAAGCCGCTGTTCTGGAAAGCAGCGGTTGCGGCCACTCCGCTTTCAAGGCGTTGGTTGATAAAGAAATATTTATTGCCGAGGAACGGGAAGTGAGCCGGCTGGATGGGGAAGAAGTATTGCTGGAAGCTTCTTTTGAGCTAAGCCGCGCACAGCAGGAAGCGCTTGCGGCTATTGAGCGCGGGTTTGCAGAAAAGGAGGTGGCATTACTGCATGGGGTCACGGCTTCGGGTAAGACAGAAGTATACATCCGGCTGATTGAACGTGTGCTGCAGGAGGGGCGGACGGTTTTATACCTGCTGCCTGAAATCGGACTTACCACGCAGGCTATCGCCCGCCTTCGCCTTCATTTCGGACAACAGGCCGGCGTGTATCACTCGCGTTTTAACGATAATGAACGGGCTGAGGTCTGGTATAAAGTGTTAAAAGGGGAGTATAAAGTGGTGCTTGGTGCCCGCTCGGCAGTATTCCTCCCTTTCCGGGAGCTGGGGCTGATCATTGTCGATGAGGAGCATGAACCCTCTTTTAAACAATTTGACCCGGCTCCCCGGTATCACGCGCGCGATACCGCTATCTACCTCGGTAAGCTGCACGGAGCCAAGGTGCTGCTGGGGTCGGCTACCCCGTCCGTGGAAAGCTATCATCACGCATCTGTTGGTAAATATGCACTGGCAGAACTGAAGGAACGTTACGGGAAAGCCCGGCTTCCCGATATCAGCCTGGTGAGCCTGACGGAGGAGCGCCGTAAAAACAAAAATATAGCTTATTTTACCCCGCAGCTGCTGGAACAGATAGAACAGGCGCTGGTGAGAAAAGAGCAGGTTATCCTTTTTCAGAACCGGCGCGGGCATACGCCCGTCCTGCTCTGCCGTATCTGTGGGTATGCGCCGAAATGTATCAGCTGTGATGTCAGTCTGACCTATCATAAAAGCACCGGTAAGCTCCATTGTCATTACTGCGGGTTCAGGGAAGATGTGCTGCAGGTGTGCCCGGCGTGTGGTTCCACCCAGATTGAGAGCCGCGGAGGCGGAACCGAACGGATTGAAGAAGAATTGAGCCTGCTGATGCCCGACGCAAGAATCGGCCGGCTGGACGTGGATGCTGTAAGGGGAAAGCACGGGTTTGAACGCATATTGAACGATTTTGATGAAGGTCGCCTGGACATCCTGGTAGGCACCCAAATGGTTGCGAAGGGGCTGGATTTCGGTAATGTCAGTGTCATCGGTATTATTAATGCAGACATGCTGATCCATTATCCCGATTTCAGAGCATACGAACGGGCTTTCTCACTGCTGTCGCAGGTAGCAGGGCGTGCCGGGCGGCGTGACACGCCGGGCGTCGTAATTATGCAGGCTTACTCCACAGAACACCGTGTCCTGAAACAGGTATTGGCAAATGATTACCGAGGCATGTTTATAACAGAGCGGACGGAGCGGGAACAGTATGGGTATCCACCTTTTTCCCGCCTTATCCATATTCATGTAAAACACAAAGTTCAGGAAAAAGCGTATGAGAGCGCCATTCGCCTCGCAGCCGCATTAAGAGAGGTACTGTCAGCCCGTGTGCTGGGGCCGGAAATCCCGTTAATCAGCCGGGTGCGCACCTACTATATTTTTACCATTATGCTGAAAATTGAACGCACGGGAATCAGCATTTCTAAAGTGAAAGAGGTAGTACAGGGCGTTGTTACCGCGTGTTATGCAGATAAAGCCAATAAAGGTGCGATTATCCAGCTGGATGTTGATCCGGCTTAATAAATAGAACCAAAACTGAACTGCAATGACAGCGCCGCTACCGGGGAAAAATAATAATCCCACTTATAAGCAGTGGATTCAGCCCTTTCAGGTGCGTTTTTTTCGGCAGAAAGTGTGTTTCTTGTTGTTTTCTGATGCCCGAACGCCACATTCATATTTGCTTCTCCTACGATTGCCAGCCAGGGGGTGATATTAATTTTAAGCCCCAGGAAAGGGGTAATGACACCGGCGGTCTTCTCGTCGGTCAGTCCTTCACCAAGGACAGGGCTGACGGAACTGTTCCGTTCGAATTTTTGCCGGATGACCCCAATGTCAGCTCCGATATAAGGCTGCAGCCTGGCATAGATGAGGTTTTTTTCCACGCCCAGTTTCAGGTTGGTGTTTTCAAAGTTTCCCGCAGTGGCATCATCGCAATCCTTACAATCTCCGTCCGTAACCCGTATGCCTTTCTTAAAATACGATCCGGATAGCCGGTAACTTAACTGATTATCATTGATTTTCAGGACCAAACCATTGATAAACGATGCGTGGAGCGGTTGCGGGAGGATTCATTGAAAATCCGGGGGAATTGTTCATAGCCGTAGGTTTTGATGCCAATGGTATATAGATATTCTGCATTGTAGCTGTAGTGTTTTTGCTTCGGAGGTTTTACCTGTTCGCGGGCGAGGGTGTCGATGCGTACGATCTGGGCGTGTCCGCTAAAGAAAAACAAACTCAACGATAACAGTGTGCAAAGAATATATTTCATAGTACAGTGATTTCTACAGGTCGAAAATAGTAAATAATTCGTGTTAATTTTCATGACTTATTGTTCTTACCGCTAAAAACGGGCCAATTGAAAACAAACCATTTGAAAACGAATGCCTTAGTGAATGTATGGCCGGTATTTGATATGAATTACCATTAACTACGCTATTTTTGAGGTGTAATGGCGTATAAATTTGTAGACAATTACCGTGAAAGAGGTGCCAGAAAAAAGCTGGTGGAACTGTTGAAAGATCGTGGTATTCAGGACAAAGCTGTGTTGAAGGCGATTGGTAAAGTGCCGCGGCATTATTTTTTTGATGAAACGTTCTGGGGGCAGGCTTATAAGGATATTGCCTTTCCGATCGGAGAAGGGCAAACCATTTCACAACCTTATACCGTCGCTTATCAGACGGAGCTGCTGGATATTAAGCGAGGTGATAACGTACTGGAGATCGGCACGGGGTCCGGTTACCAGGCCTGTATATTGCTGGAACTGGGAGCGGAGGTGTATACGATTGAACGGCAGGAGGCTCTTTTTCACCGGGCACAGAAGATGTTATTACATATGGGATACCGCCCGCACTTCTTTTATGGCGACGGGTCTGTCGGTCTTCCGTCGTATGCACCTTTTGATAAAATCATTGTCACTGCCGGCGCCCCTTTTGTTCCGGAGAAAATGCTTAAACAGTTGCAGATAGGCGGGTTGATGGTTATTCCTGTGGGTTCTGAAAAAGAACAACAGATGTTAACGGTGATCCGTACAGGTGAAAATGAATTTGAAAAAATTGTGTTGGATACTTTCCGTTTCGTGCCGTTAGTGGGCGATCAGGCCTGGTAAAGGCTGGGATAGGCAACACGATAGGGATATGATTCAGGGGTGATACACAGGAAGGATAAAATAAAAAACGGATCCTTCATTTTCTTTACTGGAAAAGCCAATCTCCCCCGTGTGATGCCGGATGATTTCCTCGCTGATATATAATCCCAATCCAAGCCCCGGCACGGTTTCAGCGGTGTGACCGGCACGATAAAATTTTTGAAAGATTTGTGACTGCCGGTCTTCAGGTATACCTATACCGTTATCTTTAACCTGAATTCTCACCCGTGTTTTGTCGGGAAAATCCACGAGCACATCAACGGGCGATTCCGGAGGAGAGTATTTTAAGGCGTTGCTCAGTAAATTGATGAGTGCCTGTTCCAGCCGGACCGGGTCGCCAAAAAGATGTGTCTGAGGTTTGCTCGCCAGTGCAATGTGCCTGGACGGATAGGAATGCTTCACGGCATCAATTGCCTTCTCCAGAAAAATATCCAACGGAAATATTTCATATTTATAAGTAAGGGATTCATTGCTGATGCGATTGCTGTTCATCAGGTCTGCAATCAGCCGTTCCAGTTTCTGGGTTTGTTCCACAGACCGGTTCAGCAGTTCGTTCGTATTATTACCTGTTTCAGCAGCTCTTAACGCCAGCTGTACATAGCCTTTGATGGAAGTCAGCGGGGTATTCAGCTCATGGCATATCATGCTGACGAATTCCTCTTTCCTGGCCTCTATCCTTCGTTTATTTTCAATCTCCTGCTGGAGAGCCTCCTGTGTTGCTTTGAGTTCGCGTGTGTTTTTAAAGAGGTTGACATAGTTTCGTATTTTCCTGACAAGGATATCCGGATCAACGGGTTTAATCAGGTAATCCCGTGCTCCATGGTCGAGTCCCTGTAAAACAAAATCCTTACTGATATTGACCGCTGACAAAAAAATAATGGGTATATCTTCGGTTTTGCTGTATTGGGACAGGGCATGTGCCACTTCAAATCCATCCATACCTGGCATCTGCACATCAAGGATGATTAATTCATAAGGAAACCGAAGTGCCTTTTTGAGACACTCCTTACCGGAAGAAGCGGTGTCCGTTTTAAACTGATACAAATTCAGTGTGTTTTTCAGAGCCAGGATATTTTCCTGTTTATCGTCGACAAGCAGTATCATATTGTGTAGAAAACCTCCATAGGTCAAGCGTACTAATTTTTTGTGAGCTCCCCAAATTAAATAAATTATATCATTTGGTCAAAAGTTGCGCCCATCAAACAGAAAGGAAAAGTATAACTATATGCGATCGTTGTTGAATGAATAATCTATTTCTGTGTGAGTTTTTCTAACTGCGGTGCCCATTGTTGCCGCTCTTCCTCTTCCAGGAGATCCAACGCCTCATAGAGCAGTGCTATTTCTTCCGTGTCCGGCTGTGCCGTACCATCAAGCCGCCCGGGCAGGTACTGCCTGAAAAAAGCCGGTGCGCATGCATACCGGATGACCCGTCGTAATTCGTCCGGAGTAAAGCGGGACATGAACTGCGCCAGTACTTCTTCCGGGATTTCATAGTCAATGGCATCGTCATAGCCGATATAGCGGAATTTTTTGGTTTGCCATACGTCAAACAGAATATCGGCATTCAGTCTGGCACCAAAATATTCAAAAAGTGTATGGAGCCAGGTGGTGGCCTTATCGGTGCCGAAATAGCTGCTTATGGAGCGTTCGAGGAACTCACAGTAGCGCAGAAAACTGCTGTCCTTTAACTTATGATCAAAATGAGCCATGATCATATGGAGCAGGTCGTTCTCCGGATGTAAACTCGCCAGCTGGACGAAACACAGGTGTAATAAACTTTTTGGTTCCGGCGAAGAGGCCTCTGCCTGTTTGTCTTTGTGCCGGTGGTTATCCTGCAGAAATATATGGTCTGGTTTATGTAAATAGTGCATAACCAGCTGCCAGTCTTTGGTGTCGGTCAGCAGGCGGCTTTGTGTGGCTTCTGTTCGTTGCCGTTTCGTATCCGTGTGTGGTATATAAACAACAATCTGTTTTTCGAGAAGCTGTTCAGGCCTGTTTTTGAAACTTTTAATGTGGATAAAGACCGTGCTGCTACCCGGAGTTTCCAGCATTCCGAAGCCTTTCATGTTATCAAACCAGATGATAACGCCAAGCGAATGAACCATGATCGAAATAATCTATTTTACGAAGTAAAGAAGCTATACCGGATGCGCAAGTACGAAATAACGGAACAAATAGTGCTTCTGGTTTCTTAGTTTTACTATTTTGGGATAAAGATATTATAATTAATTGAAAAAGATAGTATTAAAATCTCTATCTTGCAACAGCGGTAAAAGATGGACTATTTGCTTCGCATATGGGAAGTTCTGGCAGGGTGGATCTGGCTGCCTATACTGGTCGTTTATATCGGACTGATTGCTACCATCCTTGTTGAGAACAGGGATCCCGAGAAAACCATTGCCTGGATATTGGTCATCGTTTTCCTGCCGGTTATCGGCGTTATCTCCTATTACATTTTTGGCCAGAAATATAATAAAGAAAAGTACCTGGAAAATATAAACCGGCAGGAGCACGAGCGGCTGGTAGCCGTCTGGGACCGGCTTGAGCCACTGGTTGAAGATAATTTAAAAGAAATTGAACGGAGGATCGGGCCGTTAAGCAGTGTGTTCAGTTTTCTATATCAGGAGCGCATCACACCGGTAACGTTAAGAAACAGTGTCAGTCTGCTGATCAATGGTGAGACCAAATTTCCTGAACTGTTCAGGTGTATACAGGCGGCCCGCCATCACATTCATTTGGAATACTATATTTTTGAGCCGGACGAATTGGGAAACCGATTGCTGGAATTGCTTCGTGAGAAAGCGGCTCAAGGTATACAGGTGCGGCTGATGGTTGATGATTTCGGGTCATCAGCGTTTAAGCGACGGGCCGGAGCCTTGCGGAATGAGGGAATCGAACTGGTCCGTTTTTTACCGGTTAACTTTGCTTCACTGGCGGATAGTAATTATCGCAATCACCGGAAAGTGATGATCATTGACGGGGAGATCGCTTTTGTCGGCGGAATGAATATCAGTCAGCGATATGTGAATACAGGCCATCAGCCGGTTTATTGGCGGGATACCTCCGTGAAGATTACCGGAAGTGCCGTAAATGTCCTTCAGGCCTGGTTCTGGATGGGGTGGTTGTTTGCCGGCGGAACGCGGTTCAGCCTGCATGACGGGTACTTAAGCTCCTCCGATGCCGCATACGGCCAGGCGGCCGTAGCGTTTGCTTACAGTGATCCCGGCTCTAAAGCCCCTTACAACATGGAGGCCATGTTGCTGGCCATTTCACAGGCCCGCCATACCTTGCGGCTTTGTACGCCTTATTTCATTCCCAGTGACCAGCTGACGACGGCGCTGCAGCTTGCTGCTGCCTCTGGTGTGCAGGTGGAGCTGATGCTACCGGCACGGAGTGATTCTTATATTGTACAGCATGCTTCCCTATCGTACCTGAAACCGTTACTGGAGCGGGGAGTACGTGTACTCTTATATGAGCAGGGTTTTATGCATGCCAAAACGGTGTGTGTTGACGGAAAGCTCGCTTTTATCGGCACCGTAAACCTGGATACGCGCAGCTTTTACATCAACTTTGAGATCAGTGCCATTATACAGGATCAGGCACTGTGCCGGCAATTGGATGAGCAGTTCGAGACAGACCGGAAGCAAAGCCGGTTGCTGACATTGGACGACTGGAAAAGCCGGCCGGCACTACATCGTGGATTTGACTCCATGTGTCGCTTACTGGCTCCGTTATTATAAAGAAATACCGGAAGAGATGATTAAAAGCTTTCCTTTGCCACCTTCATAAAGGGGCTGGCGAATACAAAATCGTTCAGCTCTTTGACGTCGGTATGGGCAATTTCTTTGTTGGAGCCTTCCCACCATTTTTCGCCTTTATAAAGAAAAATGATATAATCGCCGATGCCCATCACCGAGTTCATATCATGGGTTACCACAATCGTGGTACATTGGTATTCTTCCGTGAGTTCCTGTATCAGTTCATCGATAACAATGGCGGTCTGCGGATCAAGCCCTGAATTGGGTTCATCGCAGAAGAGATATTTCGGGCTCATGGATATAGCCCTGGCGATACCTACCCGTTTTTTCATGCCTCCGGATAGTTCAGCGGGATACAATTTATTCCTCCCCGCCAGATTAACCCGTTCCAGGCAGAAGTTAGCCCGGTCCAGTTTTTCGCTCCGGCTCATGTCAGAGAACATTTCCAGTGGGAAAATAATATTCTGTTCTACGGTCATGGAATCAAAAAGCGCTGAATTCTGAAACAGCATACCGATCTCTTTGCGAATGGGAATGCGGTCTTCAAAGCTTAGCCTGCTGAAATCCTGATCGTTATACAGTACCCGTCCATTGTTGGGCTCGTGCAGGCCTACCATGCATTTCAGCAGGGTACTTTTACCGGAGCCGGATCCGCCGATGATCAGGCTTATTTTACCGGGTTCAAAAGCGGCTGTTATGCCTTTAAGTACCTCGTTGTCCCCGAAACTTTTATAGATGTCTTTTATTTCAATCATCTTTAATTCTAAAGCATTAATGCGGTGATCACATAGTCAGCAACCAGAATGGTAATACAGCTTACCACCACACCTTTCGTTCCTGCCTGCCCTACTTCAAGGGCACCGCCTCTGACAAAGAAGCCCTGATAGGCGGATACTGAAGTGATAATAAAACCAAAAACAAACGCTTTAACCATAGCTACTGCCACCGTGTAACCATTAAAACTGTCGGTGATGCCACTGATATAATCTGTCGGTGTTACCGCACCGGAAAGTGCTCCGCCAATCAGGCCTCCGCTCAATGCAAGGAATATCGAAAGGATAACCAGTGCCGGAACCATGGTGATACCAGCCAGAATCTTTGGAAGGATCAGGTAGCCAGGTGCATTAATGCCCATGATCTCCAGCGCATCTATTTGTTCGGTGACGCGCATGGAACCGATCTGCGAAGAAATGGAAGAACCCACTTTACCCGCCAGGACCAGTGCCGTAATAGTAGGGCTGAGTTCAAGGATGCTGGAGTCGCGGTTGATCTGCCCGATAATAGAAGTGGGAATGAAGTCTGAAACCAGCTGAAAAGCAATCTGCATCGTCATTACCGCCCCAATGAAGGTTGAAATAATGCCAACCAGTGTGATCGAGCCCACACCGATACTGTTCATCTCGAGCATAATTTCTTTTCGGTATATGGTCCATTTTTCCGGTTTCTTGAATACCGATTTAATGAGTAGCAGATACCTGCCAAATGAAGTAAAAAACATACTGTTTTATCAAGTTGCGATAAATATAAAGCTTTTTTAGTATCGGATGAAAACAATATTAATGCCGGGTTTTTGGGGAATCTGCTATTTTTACTAAGTTTACGAAGAAATGCAACAGAACGGTCAGAAAACGGCACTGGTTACAGGCGCAACGAAGGGCATGGGCAGATCAATCGCCAGGATGCTGGCAGCAGAAGGCTATCATCTGTTCATTACCGCCCGGAGTGAAGCAGATTTAAGAGATTTAAAAAGGAACCTGCTGGAAGCCCATTCGGATAGGGTCGTCCATTATGCCGTTTGTGACTGTGCGGACAAAGAACAGGTCATTGCGCTCATCAACGCAGCAGACGAGGTTTTTGATGAACTGGATGTGCTTGTAAACAATGTGGGGATCTATCGGCAGGTATCCCTGCTGGAAGAAACACCGTTGGATTTTGAGTTGCAGTGGCAGGTTAATGTTGCAACTGCATATCTGCTGTCACGGCATTTCGGGAGGAAGATGCGGAACAGCAGGAAGGGGCATGTTTTTAATATCACGTCCACCGCGTCACGTAAACCGGTGCCAGAAGCCGGCTCCTATACTGTAACAAAATATGCATTGGCGGGTCTAAATGCTGTATTACGGGCAGAATTGGGCGTGTATGGGGTGAAAGTGACGGAGATTATCCCCGGGGCAACGCTTACCGCCTCCTGGGAGGGTGTCGATGTGCAGGAAAGCCGGTTTGTGGCCGCGGATGATATTGCTGAAGCGATACGGGCATGCCTGCGGATGAGTGGAGGCGCCAATATAGACGAAATTGTGCTGAAGCCGGTGGCGGGTTAGCAGCGGCTGATTGCAGGAAAAGATGAATAAAGAAAAGATAACATGGGGGCTGATTTTCCTTTTCATAGGAATCATCCTGTTGCTTTCAAACCTTAATATCATTCATTTCTACTGGAGTGCGGTATTCCGGTTCTGGCCCGTTCTGCTGATCGTGGTGGGTGTGAATATGATGGTGCCGCGTCATGGAACCGGCAGCATCATCTCTGTGATTACGACCGTATTGGTATTGTTATTTTTGACCTGGCAGGGGGTGAATCCACCTCCGGCAGTTTCCCGGGAAACCCGTGATGCAGCTACTTATTCCTATCCATACGATGGGGATATTGAACGCGCGTATCTGTCCATTAAAGGTGGTGCGGTGGATTATAAAATTCAGGGCTATACAAGAGAGCTTTTTTACGCTGAAACCCGCAGTACACTGGGGAATCACGTACTTGAAACGAAACTGGCGAACAAGGAAGCCCATCTGTCTTTCGTGATGAAAAAGTCTAATCGCAGATGGCGGGCAGATATGGACGAAAACCGGGCAGTGATCAGACTGAATGTACAACCTGTATGGCATGTTAGTCTGGATATGGGTGCCGGCGCGGCTGAATTTGATCTGAGTTCGTTCAGACTGTCCCGGCTGGATCTCAGGGGGGGAGCTGTTTCCTTCAAGGCAAAGCTCGGTATGCCGCAGGAGGAAACAGTAGTGAACGCTGATTCGGGTGTGGCCAGTGTCGAGATTGATATTCCACAAGCTGCAGCATGCCGTATCGTGGCTAAGACCGGCTTATCCTCCAGGGATTTCCCGGGGTTCACCCAACAGGCCGACGGGTCATATATAACAGACGGTTACGAACGAGCTGCTGAAAAATTCCTCATCAATCTCAAAGGAGGGTTGAGTGCTTTTGTGGTGAAGCGGTATGAGTAATACCTGTATGACATCTATCCAAAAAAGTGCTATATTTACCATTAAAAATAAACCTTCATACGGATGATACAAAGCCAACCAATAAACATTATAAAACGGTATTTTTTCCTGTTACTTACCATCATTGGTGTAACAGCAGCGCACGGACAGATCACAACCATAAGCGGGGAGATTGACAATCTGAAAAATGACACGATAGAAGTCATTTTACCAATAGATCAGATTACCCGGCAATATAAGATTCATAAAATTGCAGTCAATGATGGAAGGTTTACACACACCTTACCAATTACCAAGCCAACCTATTTTTATACAAACGATGGCTCAAATTATGTTGGCGGGCTGATAGATCCGGGGGATAGAATTGCTTTCAGGTACCATGCCGACAGCGCAAAGACCACCTTGCAATTTACAGGTACCGGCATTGAAAAAATGTCATTTATAACTTCTCTTTCCGGATTAGAACTGTCTGACCGTTTATTAGAACAAGTGCCAATTGCAAAGACAAAAAAATATCCGTTTGACCATCTGTTTGATTATGCAGACAGTGTTGGCCATGCAATGCTTAATGAATTGGAATCCATAAAGCGTTTTATGACGCCTGAAAGCTATCATTTGCTTAGGGCAGAGATTACAGCAGCAATGTTGGGAAGCAAATACAGATGTGTTGGATATGTTTATCATGAAAGTATTGATGAAACCTTAAAAAAAAGACAACATGAACTGACCGCATCCTCTAAGCAATATCTACAGAATGTATTATCTTTTGACCAGGCATTCTTTTATTCATCCAGCTATATAAATACAATTTATAACATGCTTGCCGTGAATTATAGCGACCGGGGTTTAGCCAAGGAAGCCGGCAAAGATCTTATGGATAAATATGCTTACCTTTCTGAAAAATTACCCGGCAAATTAAAGGTTCCGGTGCTTACTATCTTTCTTGAACAAGACATTAGAAAACTGAATCAGGCAGAAGATATGGAAGCCCTGATCAGCCGTATTTACGCATCCCCCCAGGATTCTGTTTACAGGAACTATATTGAAAAAAGATACAGCGATGCTACTGCTTTTAAAAGGGGAATGAGTGCGCCGGACTTTACCTTAGAAAACGAAAAAGGAGAAAAAGTAACACTTGCTTCATTTAAAGGCAAGGTTGTATATATAGACTTCTGGTATGATGCCTGTGTGCCATGCCATGCGTTATTTACAGCAATAGAGCCGGTAATGAACTATTTTTCATCAAAAGATGGGGTGGTTTTTCTAACCGTTTCCATTGACGGGAAAGAAACATGGGAGGCCTCGTTAAAGAAACATAAAATACCCGGATACCACGTTTTTACGGAAGATAAAAAATCAAACCACCCGGTTATAAAATCGTATAAAGTGGCTGGTTACCCGACCACCTGTTTAATTGACCGTAATGGAAACATATTCGCAGCAACCCCTTCCAACAATCCGGAAGAACTGCGGAAACAAATAGAAGACGCCTTAACCATAGAGAGCAATTAGGGAGACTACCATTATCTTTGAAGAAAGAATGGAAATAAAATCAAAACGATAAAATCTTACTTACACACTTAGCGGGACGGTCTCGGGAGACTACCTTCCTTTAGCCGCTGAACGGTTCCCCTTAGCCGCTGAATGGTTCCCTTTAGCTACTGAACGGTTCCCCTTAGCCGCTGAATGGTTCCCTTTAGC
>CAZJKM010000007.1:47243-56459 GCA_964546645.1 uncultured Sphingobacteriaceae bacterium | reverse complement strand
CTTGTACGGAACAGGAGGCGGGATTGACCCAAAAGGCTTTTGCTTCCGCACCGGAACCCTTTGCTTCCGGCCCGGTGTCAAACGCTTTCAGGGTGGTGTCGTTTGCCTGTAAGGTGGAGTCGTTTACTTCCGGCCCGGTGTCAAACGCCTCCAGGCCGGTGTCGTTACTTTTAAGGTGGAGCGGTTTGCTTCCGGCCCGGGGTCAAACGCTTTCAGGGTGGGGTCTTTTGCTTTTAAGGTGGGGTCTTTTGCTTCCGGTGCGGTGTCAAACGCCCGCAGGGTGGAGTCGTTTGCCTGTAGCGTGGAGTTTTTGCCCCCTATCCGGAGCCAAAAGCCTGTAGGGTGGAATCGTTTGCCTGTAAGGCGGAGTCTTATGCTTCCGGGCTGGAGTCTTTTGCCTCCGGGCCGGAAGCAAACGCTTTTTTCAGTACTTTTCATTAGGTTTCTGTCTTAGTTGATATGGTAATTTTGCAATTCATAATCTTATCTTTGTATAAGATTATTCCCGGTTGTCCCTGAAAGCAATTTCAAACTTCCGGGTTTCGTTTTTTATAGCATTTTATTTTCCTCTCTAAACCTGCTATCAAGTTCACATTGGTTTTGGTAAAAATAAACGATCAGTGAGTTTTGGCCAATTTGCCGCTCTCATGTTTTTATTGGTTTTATGAAATCCTTCAAATTTGAGCATATTGATGGTTTAGTTTAATAGCTGTATATTTGTGATATAAAATATTCATTTAAAATGGCCACACTAATAATAGAAAGCTCCGATCCGAAGAATGTGAAACTCATTTCCGAGTTGGCAAAAAAGTTGGGAGACCGTGTAAAGTCGATCACGGCTACTGAAACGGAAGATTTATTGCTGGGTGACCTGATGAATTCGGTTAAGACCGGCGAATATGTGGACAAAGCCGACGTGATGAAGGCGCTTCGTTCATAAATATCCCGGCTTAAAGTACCATCAACCTGCCATGAACCTAAAATTTGACAGATCTTTCTTAAAATCCGTTGAGAAAATTAAGGATGCTTCACTAAAACGAAAAATTGCCGCAGCCATCGATGAGGTGGAATCTGCTATCGATCTGGGTGAAGTCAAGCAACTCAAAAAACTACAAGGCTATAAAACTTATTACCGTATCAAGGTTGGCGACTACCGGAAAGGAATCGGATCCCCCGCTATATCTCCAAAGTGTTCGTTTGCCGTTTTCTTTCCAGCCACTTCGTTAAGATAGTCCCTGAGTTTGTCTGTCAAATAAGTTAAATTTCGATTCAGAGTATCCAAATCATACGTTGCCTTATCTTTTGCGTGATTCTCTTGATTATAGTTTTTGAGAATTACGGTCAACTGCCTGAAATATTCCATCTCAATATCCACCCACTGGCGCGTTCGCATGTTTTCGATAATCTGGGTCGCAAAAGTTCCGTTAGGGCTAAAACTGCATTTGAGTCTCTTAAATGCTTTAGTGATAACGGTATCTTGCTTGTTAGTATGATTCAGAAGTAAACGTTCGACTGATTCGTCCAGGGACAGTTGGTTGATCGATAGATCAGGTTCATGTAGGTTTTCCTTTGTTATTTCGAAGAGATCGTTATCGCACTGTTCATCTTCTAATACCTTTTCTAAGTTTTGCTTTATAAGCCATTTTATAAATGAACCATAGCTTGTTGGAAGACCATGGCGCAGGTCGAAGCCGTTTCCAATAATTATTAGTTTGTTCATTATTGTAGAGGGAAATCCGATTATTGTTTATACTCAAAATTCATAGCCACAAGATCATTTCTTGTTGTATTCGTCCCCCATTTTATACCCCACCATCTCCCTGTCAGGCAATAGTGGAGGTCTTTGAATCTTATCATTCAGCTCGTCAAGATAATGGAATACAAGCTCAATGTTTTTATCATGGTTCTCCAAAGAACGTTTTATTTTTTCGATTTCAAGACGGATATCTCTCTCGCTCATAATTGCTGTTCGAAGCTGATTGAATATCCGCATTATTCGTATGTTGACTTGGATTGCTCGCTTGCTATTGAGTACACTGGATAGCATAAGCACGCCATATTCCGTGAACACATTGGGTTCATTACGTCGTCCTCCCCAACTTGCGGTCACAAATTGTGACCGCAAGTTAGCCCATTCTTCTGTAGTCAACTGGAACATGAAGTCGCTGGGAAATCGCTCGATATTACGTCTTACCGCTTGGTTTAGTACTTTAGTTTCTAATCCATAGAGGGAAGACAAGTCGCTGTCTAACATCACGTTTACATTTCTGATGTTATAGATTTGGTCCTGTACGTCTGTTTCGATAAGTGTAACACCAGCGTGAGTTGATTCGGGTTTTGCCATAATCCTTGGTTAAACTTGTGGTCACAAGTTGTGACCGCAAGATGGATAATTTTGAGGTAAATTTAAGTGTTTAGCTTTTGATTTCCAATAATAGAGCGAATTAATACTAAAAAAATTATTGTTTATGGCTGTTAATTTTGAACGACTTGTTAGACGTCGTCAATAGCAAATCTGAAGCCAAGCCAAGTTTAAGCGTATTTCCATGGAACATTATCTGCACTGTATACGGGTCAGGATTGAGGCCGGAGAACTTACTTCTCACTGATCTCCGTAGATCAGCCGGGGAGAGACATTCGTATTGAAGAAGAACTGCAGGTCAATGGGCAGTATGTCCCGCCAATGATCGTTCACGAATTGCCAGCGGGCAGCGTATCGCCTTTTCAAGGCTGATTTTAGTCCTTCATTGATGGTGCCGGCATCAAATGCTACTAATATTTCTGTAAGGTCCGGACTGCCGAACGCCGCTTTGCGCTCTTGCCTGGTCAGCATGGACAGCTGGTGTTCAGCGTCCAGGCAGGGACTGAGCGTTGCCTGGCGGTACTCTACACGGCGGTTTCCTTCAAAATACCAGATGCCGAAGTGGTGGGGTAGGGTTGATTTGATTAATGTTGTGGCTGCCTTTAAGGAGGATTACAAATTGGCTGTTATAAATTGGTCAGGTATCACATAACCGTCACATAAGTAAATACTGATTGTCAGGTTGTTGTTGTGTTGGGTGGTTGGTTCTATCACAGGACCATCACATAAGATTACGCCCAAAACGGGATAGTACTTTAAGATTAAATTATCAAGTTTCTCACTTTTTAGTACTTTTACCAGAAACCTAAAGCTTAAACACCCTATGCATTTAGACCATTACGAATTTTACATCAATGCCGGATACCAGGATTATGAGTTCTACAGCGAAGGTCCAAATGGCAGAATTAAGAAAGTGGTGCGCTATGTTAAGATTAGGGATACACCGGAAACGGTTTACAATCTGGGCTTCGGAGATCTAGACGAAGATTCCGGAGAAATCAGCGATTTGTCTTTCAGCAATAACAGTGACAGGGATAAAATTCTGGCAACAGTCGCGTTTACTGTACTGGATTTTTGCAAATCCTTCGGCCAACCCTATATCTTTATTGAAGGCAGTACCCCATCCCGAACACGACTCTATCAAATGGGGATTTGAAAGATCTACATAGAAATCAGCAGGCAATTCGATGTATATGGACTTTTAAATAACCAATGGCAACCTTTCCAAAGTAGAACGAACTACGCAGCGTTTTTGGTAAAACCGAAATAAATGCTGACATTTGTAATAGGCGATAATAAGAGGCACCATGGGAATAGCAATAAATAAAAACGACAAATCCCAATCCCTGCATGGGGTTGTGAGTAAGAACGTGAAGAGCTACGAGGAGCACCCTTATTTTTTAAGAAAAGCAGAACAAGCCAAGAAGACCTTGGATAGGGTGGGACTTCCTCAGGTAAAGAAATAATTCAAACTAATTGATAAAAGATTCATGCCATCCACTGACTCGTGGGTGGCATTTTTCGTATCTGCTTACTTGTAATTTATTTATTGGGGGGGACGACAGTTCGGAGTATGTGAAAAAATACGGTGTCACGGACCGGACTGCCCGAAGAGATCTCGCTGAATTGTCAGACAAACAGCTTCTTGAAAGGGTTGGTGATAAGAAATCTACAAAGTATCTGTATCGATAGCGTTGTATAAGTCCGATAAATGTCCGTTAAAAGGGCTGAATGTCCGATAAACTCGTTATCCGTAGCTCTTTTCTGAGACTCGCATGAGGAGATCATTTTTTCGTTTACCCTGATACGCGCGGCCTCCGAAGTCCCGGCAGATCTTACCTGGTGTGTAGCGTCATTTTTAAACAACTCCTCCGCCGTACGGCTACGCCATTGGTTCCGGCTGCAAATAAAAAGGATGTTCATGATCGTTAGCTTTCAGTCCTCCTGACCAATGCTTTGATCCAAGGCTGGATAAACCAAAAACCGTGGATTTATCGCATGTATATTATCTGTTATATGGGTATTCGTTGAGCAATTCTGCAACAGCTGTTGCAGAATTAATCCAACATGAGGGTGCTTTGTTTCCAGTTCCTTTTCGGGCATAAAGAGGCGCTTTTCTAATTAATCTTCTGTTTCTTAGCTCGATACAGTTTTCACACCAGTCAGGCCATTGCTTTTTCCCCCTCCCTGCTAAGACTGGCGCGAGGGGGGTGCGGTATTTTGAGGTATTAAAAGAAAATGAGTAATTGTAGCGAATTGTCTACAATATGGCTGGATGTTAATAATTTCCGTAACCAGTCTTAAAAAAGGATGATTATATTTGTACTAATATAAATAGCTAATAATGTCAATAAAAATAGTAAAGTATGGATAGCAGCTGACGATAAGTGGGGAGGTTTATAAAAAATAAAGTTCGGATGCGCTAACACCCGAACCCTAAAATTGTAAATCATCCGCGCCTTATGAAAGGGGAGAATGACAGAATTGTTGTGTTAAAAACATGCGAAGTTAACTATTGTTTTGGTTTTTCAAAGCAATTATTTCGTTACCTTTTCCCTTTCTAAAGTGCTACGGGGGCTTCTGACCGTACCAAAGACGACTAGATTTTTTTATGTAACACGGCTGTTCAACGATGATTTGATCATTGATCCGATTGTTGGGTCAGGTAGTTTCCTGATCGACACTCGAGCGGGCGCATTTTTAACAAAATTATTTTTCAAGCAATGGCCGGCAACGGCAAAACAGGCGATACGGATACGTCGATGGACGTACGCAATCCCATAATCCAAGGACAGGGCTATGGACAAAATGGAACGCAAGTATAGTAGCGTAATTAACAGTTGTTAAAATTATTCATCTAAATAAAATTGAAAAGATATGGCAAGATGTACAGCACCAGTATACGGACATCGCACAGCGAGTGGGGCAGCGGCCTGCCCCGCATGTAGTAGCCGCTATAGCAGCTACAGATCATATTCATCCTACTCAACATCCTACTCCTCGTCGGGGTATAGCTCGGGCGGCAGGAGCAGTAGGGGTGGATCTGGCAGAAGCGTTAAGGCACCCTGGTCGAGAGCAGGTTCGTCCATTCTATACACGCCTGCCGAGGTAAGAACGCTCACTCCGGTACGCGAAAATGTCGAGAAGCGATCTTCATCTGATCTTCGGGACGTTTTTCTTTGCCACGCTTGGGACGATCGGAAAGGAGCAGCTAAGGATCTGCACGACCTACTCGAGTCGCACGGCGTCTCAGTCTGGTTCAGCGAGAAGGACGTTATCCTTGGTTCAACGTTGCTTCGTGAAATCGACAGGGGGCTGGCAAAGTCGCGAGTTGGGATCGTACTGGTAACCCCTGCGTTACTACGTCGCCTCGAGGGATCGGGCATTGCTGACAAAGAGCTTTCGGCACTCCTAGCGCGTGATCAACTCGTTCCCATCGTGCACGACACGACGTTTGAAGATCTCCGCGAAGTCAGTCCCTTGCTCGGCTCGCGAAGTGGCTTGAGTACTGCAGAGGAGCCAATGGCAGATTTGGCGGCCAAGTTAGCCGAGCTGGTCGCCGTATACCCATGAATCGCTGGGAAACAGAACTCCGGTAAGAAATCCGAAAGACAATTAATACAATTTCGCAGGAATATAGAGTAATGGATTTGTCATTAAATTATTCGATTCAGAATATTTTCATTCAAGTTGGTCAATTTGATCAATATGCCATATTCGATTTCTATTATGGCTCGGAAGCTTATCAGAAGTATGGCAATATTGTTTATGGCTATGTCATTTATACACCGTCAGAGCGTGCAAAATTAAAATTTGAAATTAATTCTGATTATGTAGGTAATGACGATGGATTAGTATTGCTTGATGGCGCTTTGAGCGACAACGAAAAAAACAAGTTACTCAAAGTGGAAGGCTTTTATGCAAAGGATATTAGACGGTTAAGTACGCTTAATATCGGGCCTGTTAAAAATCAATACGATAATGCTGAGGTTAAAGATATCCCAAATACGATAAACGTTGACTTCAGCCCAGACCTGTTCGATGGAGAGCGAATGCAACTACTCATCTTTAGAAAAAGAATTGAGGAAGGTATTCCCTTAATTCCAGCAGAGACAAGAATGTATTTTAGCCTACTCTTTCTTTTGGAACCCGATGAGCTTTCAGATGATGACAAAAATACCTTTTTAATTAATCCTAAAACAGGAAAGTTTTATGATGACGTTGTGATTACCTCTTTGAAACCACTTGTGTATGCGGGTGGAAAGAACAGCCCGTTTAGAACAGCGTTAAATATCGCACTTGGCAATCGCAGAAAAAACCGCATCTCATTTATATGCCAGCATCTGGGTATCGCTTCAAAACATATCGATAAACTTAAAGAAGAAAATGACGAGGCTTGGATGGAGTTGATGAAACTGGTCTACGGATTCGAAGAGGAAACTTTAACGCTATGGGGCTGGGCACAACACGTCTATTGGGATTTTGAGCGCTTTATACATATCTACTTGAGACATTATAAAAAATTCCTTATCAACGAATCTTCCAAAGGGCAGGGTACTGGTTTTCAGTATACATTAAAAGACATTAGAAGGATTATTAATATTGTGTTGAATGCAAATAAAGAAGCAATTGAAAAACGTTTAAAGGCAGGGAAAGGGTTTCACATTCAAAACGACAAAGGGTATTATTTCAACGGCAACTATTATTCATTGAGAATTGCTCCAGATGGCAGGCTGATGCAATTTCATCCACAGGACAATCATTGAGTCTTTTAATCACAAACATAAAAAGAGAGACCGGGGGGCCATAAAGAGAGGAATTCTCAGTAATGAAATACTCCCATTTGCCCTACCTTTTAAATATTCATTGTTGTTGGGTGTTATTGTTAAACCTTTTCAATGCAAAAGATTGATTATCCGTATATGGATCAAGTCAAAATGGCGCTGCACTTAATGTTCGTGTCATTAACAGAGTTGCGTATCCTCAACAGGTCTCGTGCATCTCCGGACGAATTGAAACTACTAAGCAGTCGTCCGTTTAAATTATATGCGACAAGCATGCAGTATATGTTCACAATGGAGCTTTGCAAGCTCCTTGAACCGATGGGCAAAAAGGAGGGTGAAAATGTTGCATCCCTCACAAAGCTGAACGAATTTATCCTAAGTAAAGTGGGGCAGGACTTTCAGGGGAGTTACGAGAAAAACAGGCAAATTCTCAACGCGCTTCGGAAAAGTGAAATCCACAGGTTGATCAGGGACAACAGAAATGGAAAATTCGCCCATTCTGACGGGATTCAGGTCGAGCCCTACCGCATCACTCCACTTTCTGATGATGATTTAAATAAAGCAATGTGCGCGGTTGAAGAAATCAAAAAAATAGTCGACAATTGTACATTGGTAAATGGGGTTGAGTTCATATTCACCCATGAAGATAACAGCACAGAAAATTTTGTAAAATACCATGCCGACTACAAAGCGTTCGTTTCCCAAAGCAATAGAACAAGGATTTTTTCTTTAATATCGGTTGTCAAAAGGTATGGACGAACTAATTGAATTAATTAAAAGAGAGAAAGTATGTCTTTGGATCGGATCCGGCATGTCTCGATATGCAGGCTATCCAGGAGTTGGTGAACTGAAAGACATATTAATCCAGTCAGTTCCTAAAGAATTTAAGGATGAAGTAACAGCTGAATCCGACCTTACCCAAATTACCGACGCCCTTGTGAATTCCCGGAAAGATGGCAGGAAGATGCTTGAAGCACTTATTTCAAAGACTTTTGGTAAGTTGCCAACCAATACCTACTCCCATGATTTGTTGTGCAAGATTCCGTTTTTCAGGACCATCATCACGACGAACTATGACCGACTGATTGAAAATGCTTTTGCAAAAAAGGCGATAGTTGTCAGGAAGTCGGAAGATAGACCGATGATTTCATTTAATCTGACGACGATTTTCAAGATTCACGGGTGCGTTGACTATCTAGAAGGGATGATTATTACGAAGTCTGATTACTATAAACTATATCAACGTGATTTTAATACCTCTTTTTGGGGTTCGATTATCCACGAAATGGCATCCAAGCACCACCTGTTCCTTGGCTACGGTTATGAGGATGGAAATGTTAGAGGTGATTTTGAACATCTAATCGAACATCTCCCAAAGGACTCAATAAGACGGTTTCATATATCTCCATCAATTTCCAAATTGAAACAGAATGAATTCGAACGGCTGGGTATTGTTCACTATGACTATGACGGCGAACAATTTATCGCAGTTCTTGTGGAACATTTGAAGTCCAGTTTGCACACGGACCTGAAGAAGAACATAATAAGCATCGATTCTGCCCGAAAATTCATTGAATCATTCGATTTGAAAGGTGAATTCGCAACACAGCCCGGTTCGACATTACTTCTGGCGTTGGAGAAAACATCCGGTTCCACGGAACATAGGATAGATATCTCAATCGATGACAAAAAGATTGCAGAAGATTTCAGATCATTCCTGAAGGGCGATCAAGGTATCACCTTTGATATTTATAAAAGCGGACTCGCCAAATTTTCATATTCGGTCGACGGGTTCAATTTAACCGATTCGGACGAACTCGAAAAAGTTACAATTATTAACCTACCCACGGCAGAAGCAACTTGTAAGGTAGTTTTTCAGGAGGAAGATTTCGAAATTGATGACGTTGACGTTAAGCTTTATAATGGTGAATCTCAAAACCAGGTTGAAGTGAATATGCTGGGTTATAATTTTTCGATAAGGATCGAGGATAAGAAAAATATTAAATTCGATTTCGATAAGGATATGTTGATCACCAATGTGAAAAATGCATATTTATTCTTTATATGTAT
>CAZJKM010000007.1:0-47233 GCA_964546645.1 uncultured Sphingobacteriaceae bacterium | reverse complement strand
ATCACCCTAATTGCAGAGGGAAAAGCAATTACATTGATAAAAAAGGGTGCTGGAAAAATTGGCACGTTTAACCCTAAAATAGAATCTTCTTTCGATTTCGTGATGGAAAAGCTATTCTTATATGAAAGCCTTTACAAAATCGAAAAGAGATTTCACATTCAATTTGATAGCTTCAAAGAACATGACCTCGTACGGCTTGACGTTATAAATATCCACAAATTACGACGATTAATTGAGGATGGGGTGTTTTTCTTAGCGCATGACGACTACTTGAAGTTCAACGGGATGCTTGTTGACAAATCTATGATTAACGCATTTAGAAGGACTGATTTGAAGGGAAATGCATTAGTCATGTCTTTATACAAGCAATGCGAACTTAAGATTTTAGGGCAAAGTATCGCTTTGGGAAATGAAAAAATTATCGTGTATTATCCTGAAATAAATATGCTGGATCTGGACAACGGGAGAATATCTGTAAAGTCAAAGTCTGGAAAGGTCGGTTATACTTACGACGAATTCTCAACCTACCATGCACTAGGTAGCTTTACCGAAGTTTGGCAAGCGAATGATACCTACTTGAAGAAACTCAAAAAATTAAATAGTCGATACAGTGGCGACTAAATGTACTGGTAAAAAACTTTTTCGTTGGTTTGCGAACTTTCGATATCTGTTAAATTAGAGATGGCGAGTTGCTTCTAAGGTTGAAGCTAAATGGAGTGTAATTTGCCCTAACTAGTCTGTCGCGATCTAAAGAACATTACAGAGCAGTTCACAGTATTTCACCGGTCTGGCTACCGGCGAGATGTATCTTGCCAGGGCAGAATGTTATGCCCGGCTTGGGCAGTCAGGCAAGGCGCTGGACGATGTCAATCACCTGTTAGCACATCGGTACGTGTCCGGTACGTACACTCCTTTGGTTACCATAGCAGAGGATGACCTGTTGCCATTGATTCTGCTGGAACGCCGTAAAGAACTGCTGTTCCGTGGTGTGCGATGGGAAGACCTGAGGAGGCTGAATCGCGAGGGTCGCTTTCAGACAACGTTAGAAAGAACAATCGGCGGGAAAACGTATGAGCTGCCGCCGGGGCATCCGAACTGGACGTGGCCGATACCTCCGGAAGCGATAGCCATTGGTGGTTACCAACAGAATGAAAGGAACTAACCGGTAAATGTATTACATACCAAACCCCCGGAAGTTCACAGCGTGTGAACTTCCGGGGGTTGATAAAAACCTGATCTATATAGCTGCAATCCGGTTCTAAGGATGCCTGGTATACAATTCTTCCGTTCCATCCATGACCACGCTGGCCGACAGACCCGCAGGATTGTAACGTTACTACAACCCTTTAACGACCAGGGATGTCCCGGGGAGTCACTAAGATGCTTCGTCTACATACTTATGCTTTACTTTCCGCAGCAATCCCTTTCGTCTTGCCGTTCGGATATCTTAACGACACCAGATAAACGGTCAGGACCGCAAGCGGGAAAGAAATCAGTGCCGGGTTTTCCAGCTGATGCGGAGCATCGGCACGGTCTAATCCATACAGCCCCCACATCGTCGGAGACGTGAGAATAATCGCTAAAGAAGCGACAATTCCCACAATGATGGATGCCGATATTCCTTTTTCAGATGTCTTCTTCCAAAACAGCAGGAACAGGATCGCCGGTAGATTAGCCGAAGCTGCGATGGCAAACGCCCATCCCACCAAAAACGAAACATTGACCCCCTTGAAAGCCATCCCTAAAAGAATGGCAAAAAAGCCTACAGCAACAGCGGCAATTTTTCCGGCTTTCACCTTCTTATCATCACTCAGATTCCGCTTCAGGTATATATCGATGAAATCGTGCGCTATCGCTCCCGAAGAGGCAACGATCAGACCCGCTACCGTACCGAGCACCGTAGCAAAAGCCACGGCGGATATGATCGAAAACAGGGCAGCACCGAAAGCACGGGCCAATAACGGCGCGGCCATATTGCTCGATTCTACATCCAGCACCCCATTCACCGCAGCTCCCAGTCCCATAAACAGGGTAAGGATATAAAAGCCGCCAATGGCTGCGATGGCCAAAATAGTAGACTTCCGCGCATCACGGGGCGTCCTGACGGTGTAATAACGAATCAGGATATGCGGCAGCGCCGCCGTTCCCAGGAACAGCGCCAGCATTAACGAAATAAAATCCAGTTTGCTCCACAGATTCGCGTCCCGGCCGATTTTGTATTTGAGCCCCGGAAGCATAAACGCTTCCCCGGCAGTAGGCTGCTGGTAATAGACCGACACGTGGTCAGTCCCATCCGCAAACTTTATCTGCAGGAACCGGACAATTTCGCTCTCCTGCAGTGTGGAGAGGAACTCGAACGGACCAAGCGGCCCTGTCTTATCCACCTCCTGCCCGTTTACCACAATCTTACTCATGTGCCCGACCTGGTAGAAATTACGCTTCTCCCGGTCTTCTCCGTTGTACAGCGTTTGTCCGTCGGCTTGTTGCGTAACCGACAGGGCCTCTTTCAGCACCTGCTTATCCTGTACCCAATCAAACCACCTTTCCACACCATTCTGAGAAAGTTTGACAAACGTCTTGCTGCCAACAACCTGCTGGCTAACCACTTCCCAGTCGGCAACACCCACTACTTTGCCATTATCCACGTGCGGTGTTAATTCCATAAAACTATAGTGGCTGGTGCTGCCTTTATAGTCCGGGGTTAATGTCAGCCCGTTCTTCAGGATGAAGAAGGTCAGTACCGTGGAGAGAATAATCAGCAAGCCCCCTTTCAGGAATTGCACGTACGTAGTAGATGCCATGCCCGCACTGGCAACGATGATGATTACGATCGCACCGACGAGGAGCACACCTGCCCAATGCGGCAGTCCAAGCAAGGGGATTACCAAATCGCCGGCACCTACCATTTGGGGTATCAGATAGAATACCGATACGATCAACGTGCTGACGGATGCCGACAAGGTGATCGCTCTCGAATTAAATGTTGAGTTCAGCGCATCGGTAAACGTATATTTTCCCAAACGTTTGAAGGGTTCGGCAATGAGGAACAGGGCGACGATCCACCCCGCTAAAAACCCGATAGCATACAAAAAACCATCGAATCCCGACACTGCAATCATACCGCATATACCGAGAAAAGATGCTGCTGACAGATAGTCGCCTGCAAAAGCGATCCCGTTAACGCCCCAATGGATCTGTCCACCCGCAGCGTAATAGGAAGAGGACGAACGGGTTTTTCTTCCAAAATAAAAAGAAAGTCCAAGGACCAGACCGACGAATATGAAGAAGAATATTAACGCGGTATAAGAAATTTCATAGATCATACCACGCTCCCTTCTTCATTTCCTTCCGCTTCCGACTCGTCTTCATATTTGGTGCAATAGTAATTGTATACGACACCAAGAATAACGGCAAACAGGATCAGTCCGATCCCATATGCCAGGGCTAAATTGAGTCCGCCGATTACGGGGACAGACAGTAGCTCATATTGGAATACGCCAATCGCGACAAAACCTGCATAGCAGATAAGGTAAATGAAAAATAACCGGATGCCTAAGGCCGATTTTCGTTTTGTCAAACTTTCTTTTTCTTCGGATGTGTTGTTAATATGCATAAGATGGTTATAATTAAAATATCACCCGCATGTTACCAATCTGCTGCCGGTGCGTTTGCAATATTAATTAAAAATGGCAGAAGTTTGCGTGTTTTTTGAAATTTTAATGCGGTGTTAAGAAAGCATTTATTTCATTAATCCTGCGCTTACAGCACCAATTCATGGTACAATTTTTCAAAGGTAACCTTTAAATCAGTGGAAAAACCCATGTGTGGTTTTGACGTCTGAATGCTGGAGCTTTTTACTGCCGTAATCCAGCGGAATCTTTCAGTGGTTTCTAATTGTGCGATAGGGCCTGCATCTGCCGAACCTGAGCAGATCCTGGCAAACGATTCTAAATTTTCTTTCAGCTGTTCTATGTCAAATTCTTTGCAAAAGCTTCGGATTTTTTCTTCGGGAATATGGTATTCAAAACGAATGAAACGCTTGCGTTTGCTGAATAAAATCAGACCCACATTGATGAATTCTTCACGTTCTACCCTTGGAACGACACGAATGACGGCATATTCATAAATATCTTTATCTTGCATCTTCAGCGGCTTTTAGAAAAACAGCGGCGTGTGCCAACCGGTTCGACAAAAACTGATAATATACCTCACGGATTTCTTCGTTTGATGGACCTCCTTCCCAATTCAGAAAGGCGTCGGGAATTTTGTTTACGATTTCGCACAATACCTCATCGTTCAGCTTTTCACAAAATTCCTGGTGCGCTTTCCGAAGTTCAGACGCTTTGGACAGCAGGGCGTGTTCTTTGATAAGCGGAAAAGGTGTTTCAGACGTTTGCTTCCAGTTATCCCACGAGTGATGAAAATAAAACGATGCTCCGTGGTCAATCAGCCATAATTCCTTGTGCCAGATCAGCAGGTTGGTGTTGCGGAACGTACGGTCTACATTGGTAATAAAACTATCCAGCCACACGATTTTTGAAGCCAGCAATGCATCGCAGTCATTCATCGCCACATCATACGTAATAGCACCGGAAAGATAATGCAGGCCCAAATTCAGTCCTTTGCTGAATTTTAGCAAATCCTGGATTTCCTCATCGCCTTCGGCCCGTCCGAAAGCTTCATCCAACTCGACAAAAACCAATTCAGGAACGGGAAGCCCCAGGTATTTTGCAATCAACCCGCCCAAAAGCTCTGCGATCAATGCGGTGACTCCGTGACCTGCACCACGGAACTTAATGACGTATTTAAAGTCATCACTCGCTTCTGCCAAAGCAGGCAGTGAGCCTCCTTCGCGTAAAGCCGTGATATAACGTGTAACGGTAACGGTCCGTAAATCCGGAATCATCTGGCTTTTAAGCGTTATTGTTTTCATTCTTATCAATGGCTGGCCGGGTAGGCTACAAAATGGATGTATAACATTCCCTGACCGCATGGCAATATAAAAATCGTTTTTAATAATACCTCAATATAATCATAAGTTTCAGTGAAGGTAATACGCTCCGGCACAGCTGCAGCATCTTCCGGTGTCGCTTATAAAAAGTAAGGATCATTATTTTCCGGAAAATCGTGTCCAATAAAATCATTTTCCTATCTTAGCCTGCAAACAAATCATTCACTATTAAACAAACTGAAAGATATGAAAATTACTGTAGTCGGTGCCGGAGCAGTTGGCGCTACCACCGCTGATAACATTGTACGCAGGGAATTAGCTGAGGAAGTAATATTGCTGGATATTAAAGAAGGGGTTGCAGAAGGAAAAGCGCAGGATATGTCGCAAACAGCCGCACTGCTGGGCTTTAACAGTAAAATAACCGGTGTTACCAATGACTATAGTAAAACGGCGGGTTCGTCGGTGGCGGTGATCACGTCCGGTATCCCCCGCAAGCCGGGCATGACGCGTGAAGAACTGATCGGCACCAATGCCAATATTGTAAAGAACGTGGCACAAAACCTGCTGGAACATTCGCCCGACCTGATCATCGTTGTCGTTTCAAACCCGATGGATACGATGACCTATCTGGCACTGAAAGCAACCGGCCTGCCCAAGAATCGCATCATCGGTATGGGTGGCACATTGGATTCTTCCCGCTTCAAATACCAGCTCAGTCTGGGACTGGGGGCCTCCCCTGCCGACCTGAACGCCATTGTGGTCGGTGGTCACGGTGATACGACGATGATCCCGCTTATTAAACACGCCACCTGGAACAGCCTGCCGGTCACACAATTCCTGTCGGAGGAGCAGCAACAGCAGATAGTAGCAGATACCATGGTCGGCGGGGCCACCCTCACGAAACTGATCGGCACCTCTGCCTGGTATGCCCCTGGTGCTGCCAGTGCTGCGGTGGTAGAAAGCATTGTGCGCGACCAGAAAAGGCTGCATACCGCTTCTGTATACCTGGATGGCGAATATGGCCAGCAGGACATCACCCTCGGTGTGCCGGTTGTGCTGGGTAAAAACGGTGTCGAAAAAATACTCCAATTGAATCTGGACGACGCTGAAAAGACTGCTTTTGCAGAAAGCGCCGCGGCCGTACGTAAAATGAACCAGGTACTGAATGAAACCGGAGTAATCTGATCCGGGAAATGGTCATCCCGCTGACGTTATTATACCTGGACGATGATGGTTACCACCTATTGGTGGAAATCCGCGCGTTTGACCGTGTATTTAAAGCGGTTCTGGATACCGGAGCCTCCAGAACCGTATTTGACAAGCAGACAGTAGCGGCTTTTGTAGCGGAAGAAGCGTTCCAGGATACCGACCGGCTGTCTACCGGCTTGGGAACAACCTCCATGGAGAGTTTCACGCTTGCGGTGCCGGTCCTGCAGATAGGACCCTTACAGATCAGCAATTTTGAAGCAGCCGTACTCGATCTGTCAACCATCAACTTTACCTATGAGAAACTGCAGCTGGAGCCGGTGATCGGCGTCATCGGCGGCGATATCCTGCATAAGTACCGGGCCGTCATTGATTATGGAAACAGGTGTTTAATTATGAGTTATGAATGATGAGTGATGAATGATCTATTATAACACTCCTCATTCATAACTCATCACTAAATTATTACGTGTCAATCTTCGCATACTTCGCATTGCGTTCAATGAATTCACGGCGGGGGGCCACTTCATCACCCATCAGCATAGAGAAGATGCGATCGCACTCGGCGGCATTTTCAATAGTTACCTGCCGCAGGGTACGTGTTGCCGGGTTCATCGTAGTATCCCATAACTGCTCGGCGTTCATCTCACCCAGACCTTTGTAGCGCTGTACATGCACGCTGTCCTCCTTACCGCCGCCTTTTAAACGCTGGATGGCGGAATCACGCTGCGTGTCGTTCCAAGCATATTCGGCCTCCTTCCCTTTCTTTACCAGGTAAAGCGGCGGCGTCGCAATGTAGACATAACCTCTTTCTATCAGTTCTTTCATATAGCGGAAATAGAACGTAAGGATCAGTGTGGTAATGTGTGATCCATCCACATCGGCATCCGTCATGATGATCACCCGGTGGTAGCGCAGTTTATCAAGGTTAAGCGCTTTCGCATCCTCCTCTGTGCCGATACTCACACCCAATGCAGTGAACATATTCTTGATCTCCTCGTTTTCATAGATCTTATGCTCCATCGCTTTTTCCACATTCAGGATCTTACCCCTGAGTGGCAGGATAGCCTGGAAATTACGGTCACGTCCCTGTTTAGCCGTTCCGCCGGCCGAGTCCCCCTCGACCAGGTAGATCTCGCACTTCGCCGGATCGTTATTGGCACAGTCGGCCAGTTTACCCGGTAATCCGCTGCCCCCCATCACGCTTTTCCGCTGCACCATATCGCGGGCCTTCCGGGCCGCCGCACGAGCCTGGGCTGCGATGACCACTTTCTGTACAATGGTTCTCGCTTCCTTGGGATTTTCTTCCAGGTAAATGCCCAGGATCTCTCCCACGGCTTGGTCAACCGCTCCCATCACGTCGTTGTTGCCCAGCTTGGTTTTCGTTTGCCCCTCAAACTGGGGTTCCTGTACTTTTACGGAAATAACCGCCGTAAGCCCTTCCCTGAAATCATCACCGGTGATTTCAACCTTCAGGTTTTTCAGCAACCCTGATTTGTCAGCGTATGATTTGAGCGTACGGGTTAAGCCGCGCCGGAAACCGGCTACGTGTGTACCCCCTTCAATCGTGTTGATATTATTGACATAGGAATGGACATTCTCGGAATACGTCTCATTGTATTGCAGGGCCAGCTCGACAGGAATGCCCTGTTTGATCCCTTCCACATGGATTGGCTCCGGAATAAGTGCCTGCCGCGTGCCATCGAGGAATTTAACAAACTCGCGCAGCCCGCCCTCAGAATAAAACTCTTCTTTCCGTAGTGATCCATCTTCCTGTTCATCGCGCATGTCAGTGAGCGTTAGCCGGATGCCTTTATTGAGGTAAGCGAGCTCGCGCAGGCGCCCTGCCAGGGTATCATAGTTGTACACCCTTGTAAGCGTGAATATATCCGGATCAGGATGGAAGGTTACTCTTGTGCCTGTACGTTCACTTTCACCGACCACCTTCACCTCGTACAGCGGCTTGCCGCGCTCATATTCCTGTTTAAAGATCTTCCCATCACGATGTACTTCTGCAATCAGCAACGTGGAAAGTGCATTCACGCAGGACACGCCCACACCATGCAGACCACCGGACACTTTATAGGTATCTTTATCAAATTTACCGCCGGCATGCAGCATGGTCATCACCATTTCCAGGGCCGACTTATTTTCTTTCTTATTAATACCCGTCGGGATACCGCGCCCATTGTCTTCCACCTCAATGGAATTGTCCGTGTGGATAGTTACCTCTATATCGGTACAATAACCGGCCAGCGCCTCATCGATAGAGTTATCCACCACCTCATATACCAGGTGGTGCAACCCTTTTACGCCCACATCGCCAATGTACATGGACGGGCGCTTACGCACGGCCTCTAAGCCCTCTAAAACCTGTATGTTATCTGCGGAATAGGTTGACTTATTCTTGTTTTCTTCGCTCATAAATCTGTTTGATACAAAAGCCCAAAAATACAAAAAAATACCGACACGGGCAAAAAGTTAAGGCCCCATCATTCACAAATAAGAAATTTATAGTAGGTTTGCGGTTGATTAGGAAACTTTATAACAACAGATAAATGAACATATCATTCGCATGTATGGCAAAATGGGGTGCGGCGGTTTGCCTGGGAGCGGTTATCTCCTCCTGCAATAATCCCGGAACACCCGCTGCCGGCACTGGTGCAGACACTGTTAAAACACCGTTACGCTCTCCCGAGATCGTATACGTGAACTCAGACAGCCTGCTCAGCAATTACGACCTGTTTAAGGAAGCCCGTAACCGGATGGAAGCGAAAGCTAAAAAAGCACAGGCGGACCTGCAGGCGAAAGGAACTGCTTTCCAGCGTGAGATAGCTGATTATGAAAAAAATGCGCCTACTATGAGCGCTGAGCAGCGACAAACCACCGAAGAGCGACTGGCGCGCAAACAGAATGAACTGGCCCAGCATAATCAGAATGCCAGTGCTTCCCTCGCACAGGACGAAGCACAGGAAAACGAAAAGCTGTATACCAAGGTGAGTGAATACCTGAAGAAGCACTCCCAAGAAAAGGGTTATAAATATGTGCTGACCTACTCTACCGCCAATCCGGCAGTGCTTTATGCGGATCGGAGCCTGGAGATTACGGAAGAAATCGTAAAGGGCCTTAACGAGGAGTATAAAAAGGAAAAAGAGACTAAGTAAGCGTAAAAAGCATAACTAACAGAAAAGGCCGGTTTTCCCGGCCTTTTCTGTTAGTTATTTACCCTCCTGTATCGTGATGTCCACACGTCGGTTTTTCTGCCTGCCCTCTGCGGTGCTGTTCGTTGCCACCGGCTTATCTTTACCATAGCCTTTGGTGGTGATCCGCCCGGCAGGAAAACCCAGGGACACCGCATGCGTTTTAACCGAAGCCGCTCTCTTTTCTGACAGCCATTGGTTATAGGATGCTTCACCTGTTGCATCCGTATGCCCTTCAATCAGCAGCGATGCCTGCGGGTATTTGCTCATCATCTTTACCAGCTTGGCAATCTCTGCTTTTGCCTGGTCTGTCAGATACGATGAATTCAATGGGAAAAGCACATCCGAATCGAATGTCAGTAAAATACCCTGGTTCGTCCGCTCCGCATTGGAAAAATCTTTCTGAACTTCCTGAAGACCATCCTTCACGGTCTTGTCGATCGTTACCTCCGCTCCCTGGCTGACCACCATCTTTTTACTTTTGCAGCTGAAAAGCACTGCTGATAAAATACCCGTCGCCACCAGTAAAGTAAGTTTTCTCATAATCTCAATCTGTCAATGTTAATCCTGCCAAATACCTGTAAAAGTAGAAAAAAGTACGCGCCTCTTCAAAAATTAGTTTCAATTCCATCATTTACTAACTTGTGATTATAACGGAGCATGATGATGTCTGCCGAACTTTACCTGTCACGGGTCTGCTGTTTGCGGTAATGCCGGATATGGTACCGATGCCTCATCTGCAAAAATCCTTTGCGAAAAACATCGTAAAAAATGGTAACGAGAACAAGCAGTGCCGGTACGATAAAAGCATGATAAGTCATGTACATATACAATGCCGCCCCTGCGATCCCTCCGGTGAGGAAAGATAGGATGATGGCCAGATACAGGATAAGCTTGTTACGCAACGGGCCTGACAGGCCTTTCACAGAAATCGCTTCCGATAATCCGATACCAAGATCTGTGAACATGCCTGTCAGGTGTGTCGTCCGTACGATGGAGCCTGAGATCATGGATACCAGCGCATTTTGCATACCCATAACAAACAGCAATCCGCCGGCGAACAACTCTGTTTTAATGACCGATCCGTCAAAGTTAAATCCGTAGAAGGCAACAACCAGCAGGATCAGCATCTCAGCCAACAAGGGTACCGTGTAGGTCAGTCGCTTATCACGGCCTCTCCAGGATACATAAAAGGCAGAAAGGAAAGCACCCGCCAGGAAAAGCAGCAGCCACAACCCTACCATCCGGGCCGCCCGGAAATCCCCTTCTGACAGGTTAATAGCCAGCAATGCAGCATGGCCGGTAACATTGGTGGTAAGCACCATAAAAGCAAGCATACCGGCGGCATTGACAAACCCGGCGGTAAGGGACAGCAGTGCCGCTAACCGTAGGTTATGACTGAATGTCCGTTTCTGACCCGTATGGCGAAGCACACCAATCAGCGGCTGAATGTCCTGAAATCCTGACCGGGTTTGATCGTGAGCAGCGATTCGTAAATCAACCGGATCACATTGTCCACGTCCTCTTTATGGATCATCTCCACCGTCGTATGCATATAGCGCAAAGGCAGCGAAATAAGTGCCGAGGCCACGCCTTCATTGGAATAGGCAAAGGCATCCGTATCCGTACCGGTTGAACGTGATGATGCCTGCCGTTGGAACGGAATACCTGCTTTTTCAGCCGCACTGATCAGCAACCGGTTCAGATTAACCTGCACAGCAGGTGCATAAGACACCACCGGGCCCTTGCCACACGCCAGGTCGCCCTGTGTCACTTTGTTGATCATCGGCGTCTGCGTGTCGTGTGTTACGTCCGTAATAATAGCCACATCCGGCTTAATGCGGTGTGCAATCATTTCGGCACCACGCAACCCAATCTCTTCCTGTACGGAATTGACGATATAAAGTGAAAAAGGAAGTTTTTTCTTATTTTCTTTCAGCAGCCGGGCCACCTCAGCGATCATAAATCCCCCCGCCCGGTTATCCAGTGCACGCCCCACGTAATAGCGATCATTCAGCACCATGAATTCATCCTCATAGGTGATCACGGAACCGACGTGGATCCCCAATCCTTCCACCTCTTCTTTACTGGTGGCACCGCAGTCCAGGAAAATATTCTTCAGGGTGGGTGACTCTTCTTTCTCGCCCTGGTTACGGGTATGGATAGCCGGCCAGCCGAATACCGCTTTCACAATACCTTTGTCCGTATGGATATTCACACGTTTAGACGGTGCGATCTGATGGTCAGATCCGCCGTTGCGGATGACGTAAATCAAACCCTCCTTAGTAATGTAGTTCACAAACCACGATATCTCATCAGCATGGGCCTCTATCACCACTTTGTATGCTGCCCCGGGATTGATCACCCCGACAGCTGTGCCGTACGCATCCGTAAAAGAATCGTTCACATAGGGTTTCAGATAATCCAGCCATAAGCGCTGGCCCTCCCATTCAAACCCTGTGGGCGACGGGTTATTGATATATTGCTCAAAAAATTTCAGTGATGTTGCGGTTACTACCGGGATGTGTGTTTGTTCTGTCTTCTTCTTAGCCATTGCTGTATATTACTTTCTGTGGTGCACAAACTTACAAATTTGCCTTTAACTTTGCCAACCTTCGCAATTTCCGGTTTTTTTCCGAAATCAGCCGCTATATTTGCTACATGAAGATGAAATATCCGGCGCTTATCCTGACGTGTATACTTTTCACTGCCTACGAAGCCATCGCGCAGCGCGAACGCGATGAACAAGCGACGATTGTCAATTTCAAAGGACTGCAATACACCAGTTCGGACTCAACCTTTTACGTCAATTTCCGCTTCCGGATGCAAAGCCGGCTCAAGTATACTACCTTGAGCGGGGATAGCCTGGGAACGGACGAATTTGAAGCCCGTATACGCCGTCTGCGGCTCCGGATGGATGGCTATATTTACGATCCCAAGCTGTCTTACAGCATACAGCTGGCCTTTACACGGGGTGACCAAGACTTTGACGATACCGGTGTCGCCAATATCGTGCGCGACGCCGTCATTTTTTATAATTTCGCACCGAATTTCTATGTGGCCTTCGGGCAAAACAAGCTCCCCGGCAACCGGCAGCGTGTTAATTCATCGGGACAACTGCAATTTGCGGAACGCTCCATCGTCAATGCTGCCATGAATATTGATCGCGATTTCGGCATGAAAGCATACTATAAAGGCAAAGCCGGCAACAGCACGTACCACCTGAAAGGTGCCATTACGACGGGAGAAGGACGGGTAGCTGATAAAACGAATGACGGGCTGGCCTATACGGGACGGCTGGAGTTTCTGCCTTTCGGTGATTTCAAAAACGAAGGGGATTATTCAGAAGGCGATCTGGAAAGGGAAGAAACCCCGAAGCTATCCATTGGTGCCGTATACAGTTATAACGACCGCACCACACGGACAGGAGGGCAGATTGGCGAATATCTGTACGCGCCGGTTACACTGACATCCTGGATGGCTGATGCTATCTTCAAGTACCGCGGCTGGGCCTATCAGGTGGAATACCTGAAACGAACGGCCGACCATCCCATTACCAGCAATGAAGACGGTGAAATAGCCTATGCGTTTAACGGATCGGGCACCAACCACCAGGTATCCTGTCTTTTTGGCAATGGGTATGAAATAGCCGGCCGGTACACGCACCTGAACCCCGGGAAAAGCATCGTCGCCTTCGAGAAAAAAACCGAAGTTGCTGAAATTGGCTTTACGAAATATTTCCGTGCTCATCGGCTGAAATTACAGCTCAACGGCGGCTATACGGTTAAAGAGGGTACATACACCCCACAACAAACCGGCAACAGCTGGTCAGGAACTTTCCAGCTTGAGCTGGGAATTTAATGTGATCTTTTTTCGTAATAATTTTGTTGTTTTCTCAGGTTTTTTAAGCTTCAGGTATTACATTTGCAACGAACGTAGCGGATTTTTTCATTAAAATCAATTTATGTCAACATTCAGAAGCAGAAACATATTCAGTATTTTCTTTTTTTCCATCTTTTTTATAAAGATGTGCATTTCTGCTTTACCGTTATGTTCTGACTCCTATGGCAAACAAAACATCCTGTCTGTCATTATGCAGCTGGAGATCGAAAACCAGAACACGAATTCCAACTCCGGAGAAACCGTGAAAGATATTTTCTCAAAGTATCTCAATAAGTCTTCCTCTCCGGATATTTCTATGATGCCTACCCGCTTTCTGGCCTTTCTGAATTACATTCCCGACGACGCCAGGAATATACGGGCATTTTATCCCTCTGTTCCGACCCCGCCCCCTAACTGCTGATTCACCTTATCGTCGATTTCGTTTGCTGACCGGCATGGCATGACGGTTCAGTGACGGATCTGTTATTCAGGTACTTTTACGGCAGGCATTGTCAAAACGTCCGTACATCATTATGTATGTGGCAATAGCATGCTCCATCTTATTAAGAACTACTATTTTTATGTCAGGAACACGCATTTCCGCATTTTTTAAATTATCAAAACGCGACCTGAAGTATGACCTTCCGGCCAGCGTGGTCGTCTTTCTCGTAGCCCTGCCACTCTGTCTTGGCATTGCGATGGCTTCAGGGGCACCCCTTTTCGCCGGCTTGCTTACCGGTATTATCGGAGGTATTGTAGTGGCTGCCATCAGCGGGTCACAACTGAGTGTCAGCGGACCGGCAGCCGGTCTGACCGTGATCGTATTAACCGGCATCGAAAGTGTGGGTACCTACGAAGCTTTTTTGCTGGCAGTAGTACTGGCCGGCGTGCTGCAACTTATATTAGGAATCATCAAAGCCGGCCTTATCGGAAATTATTTCCCATCCGCCGTCATAGAGGGGATGCTTGCAGCTATTGGTATAACTATCATCCTGAAGCAGCTGCCGCACGCGGTCGGTTATGACACCGACTATTTCGGCAGTGAAAGTTTTTCCTCGCAGGCAGATGCCGAAAACACGTTTGCCAGCTTGCTGAATGCGACTGAAGCATTCAATTACGGGGCGGCGGTGATCTGTATCGTATCACTGGCCATACTGATCCTGTGGCCCAAAATTAAGAAGCTCGCTATTGTTCCTGCTCCGCTGCTGGTAGTAGTGGCAGGGGTATTGCTGCACATTGCATTCAGCGGAACCGTGTTCGCATTGGCCGACAGCCACCTGGTGACCATACCGGTCGTGCATTCATTTGCAGAATTCACCAACCTTTTCATTTTTCCTGATTTTACACAAATTATGAATAATGAGGTACTGATTCTGGCGTTCACCATTGCGATTGTAGCCAGTCTGGAAACGCTGCTCAGTATTGAGGCCGTTGACAAGCTGGACCCCTATAAGCGCGTGTCACCCACTAACCGGGAACTTATTGCCCAGGGTATCGGAAACATGAGCAGCGGTCTTTTGGGGGGCCTGCCGATGACATCCGTCATTGTCCGCTCTTCCGCGAATGTGAATTCAGGGGGGAAAACACGCCAGAGCGCCATGCTCCACGGCATATGGCTGTTAGCGGCCGTACTCATTATCCCCGGTATCATCAACTTCATTCCACTGTCGAGCCTCGCAGCCATCCTGCTGGTAACAGGGTATAAGCTGGCCAATGCGAAGCTGTTCAGGCACATGTACCATCGTGGCCTGGATCAGTTTATTCCGTTTGTCATCACTATTCTGGCGGTGATTTTTACAGACCTGCTGAAAGGTGTCGGCATCGGCATGATGGTAGCCATATTCTACATCCTTCGGAACAATATGCGGAATGCTTTTGTATATACCCTGGATTTCAATGAAAATAAGAACAAAATTACCGTAAATTTGTCAGAGGAGGTATCGTTCCTGAATAAAGCAGCCATACAACAAACATTGTATAACCTGCCGAAAAGTATCGATACCATCATTGTCGATGGTTCCAAAAGCAGGTTTATAGACAAGGATGTGATTTCGGTGATCAAGGATTTTGAACACAATGCGCTCAGCAAAGGCAAATCTGTGGAACTGAAAGAGATCGTCAACCAGAAGAAGGTCAAACAGGATAACATCAAAAAATTAAACAAAATTATTAACGAGCAGAAAAAGGCGATAGCCAATTAAAATAAAAACACAATGAGCAACAGAAAATTCAATAACGAGGAACTTGAAATCAGCTTTAATAAAATTATTGACGGCAACCAGCGATGGGTAGATGAAGTGGCGTCAGATACCAGCGGCCTGTTCTCGGAACTGGCAAAAGGGCAAAACCCGGAGGTGCTGTGGATCGGTTGTGCGGACAGCCGCGTACCTGCCAACCAAATCACCGGTACCCGCCCCGGCGATGTTTTTGTTCACCGTAATATTGCTAACATGTGTATCCATTCGGACATGAATATGCTGAGTGTACTGGATTATGCCGTGAATGTACTGAAAGTCAAACATGTCATAGTCGCCGGGCACTATGGTTGTGGTGGTGTGGCGGCGGCGCTGAGCAAGAAACAATTCGGGCTGATAGACAACTGGTTATGCCACATAAAAGATGTTTACCGACTGCACCAGCAGGAAATAGATGCTCTTCCCGAGGGGCCGGAAAAAGTAAACAGGTTGGTGGAACTGAATGTAAAGGAACAGGTATTTAACCTGTGCACTTCCACGATTATACAAAATGCCTGGAACGAACGTGATGACCTGGCCGTACACGGCATGGTCATCGAACTCGAGACCGGCCAGCTGGTTGATCTGCATACGACACATACCAGCAGTGACCGCTTAGGGGAAATATTTGCCTATACATAGTCCGTTTCGGGAAAAGTACTTCCCACCGTTGTTAATTGCAGAACTAAAAAAGGGAAGATTATTCCCTTTTTTAGTTTTCTGCCAGAAACGGATACCGGTAATCCGTTGGCGGATCAAAGGTCTCTTTGATCGTCCGCGGGGATACCCAACGGAGCAAATTGATCATCGAACCGGCTTTGTCGTTCGTGCCCGAGCCGCGGGCGCCGCCAAACGGCTGCTGCCCTACTACGGCACCTGTACATTTATCATTGATATAAAAATTGCCGGCCGCATGGCGCAACGCATACGTGGCTTCCGCAATGGCATAACGATCTTTCGCTATGACCGCACCCGTAAGGGCATATACCGATGTCCGGTCCACCGTTTGTAATATCCCGGCGAAGGGTTTGTCATCGTCGTATACATAAATGGTCAATACAGGTCCGAAGAGCTCTTCACACAAGGTCACATAATCCGGATGCCCGGCAACGATCACGGTAGGTTCGATAAAATAGCCCCTGCTTTTGTCATATCCTCCCCCGGCAATAATATCCGCTTCCGGGTCCTGTCTGGCCCGATCAATATAGCCTGCCAGCTTATCAAATGATTTTTCGTCAATGACGGCATTGATAAAATTACTGAAATCCTCTACCGGTCCCATTTTTAGCGAAGCAATATCAGCAAGCAGACGTTCTCTGAACTGCGGCCAGACAGACCGGGGGATATATGCCCTGGAGGCCGCAGAACATTTCTGACCCTGGTACTCAAACGCGCCACGTACAACGGCAGTTACTGCCACCGCCACATCGGCCGAAGCATGGACCAGGATAAAATCCTTTCCGCCGGTTTCACCCACAATCCGGGGATAGCTGCGATACCGGTGAATATTATTCCCGATGGTTTTCCATATATCCCGGAATACGCCGGTAGACCCTGTGAAGTGGATGCCGGCGAAATCAGGATGCTGGAAAACGACTTCACCTGCATCAGGGCCTGAAACAAATACCAGGTTGATTACACCGTCCGGCACGCCCGCCTCGCGGAATACCTCCATCAGCACATGTGCGGAATAGATTTGGGTATTGGCCGGTTTCCAAACGACCACATTGCCCATCATAGCCGCACTGGCAGGCAGGTTACCGGCAATCGCTGTAAAATTAAAGGGGGTGAGCGCGAATACGAAACCTTCCAACGGACGCTGTTCAACCCGGTTCCAGCTTCCGCGTGGTGACACCGGTGGCTGCTGGTTATAAATTTCGCTCATGTATTTCACATTGAAACGGAGGAAATCAATGATCTCACACGCCGAATCAATTTCTGCCTGGAAAGCGCTTTTGGACTGCCCAAGCATGGTAGCAGCATTCAGCCGGTAGCGGTAAGGACCGGCGATCAGGTCGGCTGCTTTCAGGAAAACTGCCGCCCGCTCCTCCCAGGGAAGATTTTCCCAATCAGCTTTAGCCGCCAATGCGGCATGAATAGCCGCCTGTACATGACTCCTGTCTCCTTCATCATAATATCCCAGCACATGACGATGATCATGCGGCGGTGTGATGGCTACTTTTTTACCTGTTTCCACGGCTTTTCCTCCGATATGCATCGGAATGGATACCTGCCGGGCGCGTGCCGACTGCAGGGCCTGCTGTAACAGCCTCCTTTCGTCACTACCCGGTTTATATGCTAATACAGGTTCGTTTACCGGCTCAGGAACATGAAAAAATCCTTTCAACATATAAATCTGATTTTCTGTAAATGGATATAACAAAAGTAGAAAAAAATAAAGCTAAAAATATGTCGGATATTTCCTGATTTATTCTTTTACCTGCTTTTATGTAAGCAAAAAACACTCACATATACCCTTTTAACCGTATTTTTTACGTTTGGTTTTCCGGCCGGAAGTTCCCGGCGACATTGGGCATATCCGCTTAAAGGGGGGCTATACCGATTCCCGGACCGGCGGGAAGTACCACTTTTCCATCATTTACGGTCATACCCCGGTACACATCGTTTCCAATCAGTAAGGCACCGTCCAGATCAGCCCAATCCACAATGGGCGACAGATGTGCCGCAGCAGAAATCGCACAGGAAGTCTCCGTCATGCATCCCAGCATCACCTTCATATCCAACGCCCTGGCCAGCTCCGCCATTTGCCGTGCTTCACGCATACCGGTACATTTCATCAATTTAATATTGATACCATCATATACCCCTTTTGCACGCAGCACATCCGGCAGGCGTTGCACCGCCTCGTCAGCAATGGTAGGCAACGGACTGCGCTCTGTCAGCCATGCGTTGTCGTCCACCTGTTCTTTTGGCATCGGTTGCTCCAGGAATAATACACCACGCTCCGCAAGCCAATACGCCATTTCAAGTGCTTTCTCCCGGTCTTTCCAGCCCTGATTGACATCCACACACAGCGGCTTATCCGTCACTTCCCGGATGGTTTCGATCATCATCTTATCAGTTTCCAATCCCAGCTTGACTTTCAGGATCCTGAAGGCAGCAGCTTCCTGAACTTTCTGCCGGACCACGTCGGCTGTATCAATGCCGATTGTAAAAGTCGTATAAGGAGTTGCGTCCGGATTATATCCCCAGATCCGGTACCAGGGCTGCTGCATCAGCTT
Source organism: uncultured Sphingobacteriaceae bacterium (assembly GCA_964546645.1). Taxonomy (GTDB): domain Bacteria; phylum Bacteroidota; class Bacteroidia; order Sphingobacteriales; family Sphingobacteriaceae; genus A37T11. The sequence continues at coordinate 28,518 of CAZJKM010000007.1, read as the reverse complement.
TCCCAATAAATCATGCAAGGCAATGTCAACCGCCGCTTTGGCCGCCGTATTCCCCGGCACAATTTCATCAACATAATTTAATATATCCGCTGTCCGGAAAGGATCGTCAAAACGCGAAAGGTCCACTTTTCCCAGAAAAGCCTGTACACTTTCGTGTGATTCGCCCAGATAGGGAGGCATTGATGCTTCGCCATAACCGATCACACCTTCATACTCCAGTTCGGTGAGCACGACAGGGGTGGTACTGCGCGAATAAGCAGCAACGGTAAAAACATGTTTCAGGTTAAGGGTATACGGTCGGTAACGCAGCTTCATCATCGCGGTGTATGTATGTGTGTGTTTAAGGTGCTATAACTTTCAGTGATACGAGTCCGCTGCTTTGATCCACACCGATAAAGCGGCGGGCAGCAACGATGGTTTGTGCCTGATGGGCATCGTAATCAGGTGCTGAAGCCAACAAGCTATTGACACGCACCTGACCAGCTGCATGGATAAACGTTCCTCCGCCTGTATACAGGGCTACGTGGGTGACACGCGGATCCGGCAGCACCCCTTTCGCAGCAGCAAAAAACAGCAGGTCACCGGGTTTCAGGTTTTTCAAAGCCAGTACCGTATCCAGGCTGCCGTCAGAGGACAATATATCAACCGGCATACCTTCCTGTACCTGCTGCGAAGCATCCCTTGGTATCATCAGCCCGTTCATATGAAAGGAAGTCTTGGTAAAACCGCTGCAATCCACCCCTTTTACAGATGTTCCTCCCCACAAGTAAGGTAGCCCCATCATATTTTTTGCCGTACGGATTACCTGGTCTGCAGTAACTTCTCCGGCAGCGAGCCACTCGTCATAATTCGTTATGGAACCGGAGAGGATATAGCCGCTCCGCCCATCGGGATATCCGACACGGGTGAAGTCCCCGGACTTCCCCTCATAACGAAGCACATTTCCCAGTACCAGATCGGAAACCCGTTGTGATGACGGATCGGGTGCCGTATACACGTGTCCGTAATCAGCCGTAAAGATCACTTTGGGTGCCGCCTGCCATTCGGCCAGCCGCACCGGATCTACCGGGACAAATCCCGCCGGATCCATATAGGCAATATACCGGTCGGGTGCCTGTACCAGGTAATAATTACCCGTCTTCTTAAGAATGGTTATCTGTGTACCCAGCAACACCTGCGTAGCCAGTTCTGCCTGATGGCGTGGCTGCACGCGCATATTGGCCACCGAAAGCCTGACAATGCCCGTAGCAGGTACGTCGCCTTCCGGGTCGGGCAATAATCGCACCGTTACCGGTAACCGGATCCCCTGCTTTTCTTTTTCAAGCAAGAATACCTCAGCAGCCTGCCGTTCAGTGGTTTCCAGGCGGTAAGTCAGCGATGAGAGACTGTCAGCAAACAACTCAAACAGAGCCGTCCGTTTATCAGGAGCGTATCGTGCTTTAAGAGAATCACCCAACTGCATGATTTTCCGCACTTCAACCGAATCCTGCACAACGCCAAATCCGGGGGTTATCCACAAAGACAGCCAGATTATCAGGTATATAAATCGCCCAGCATCGTGAACCTTAGTTGCCGCATACATACGGCCAAGATAGCAGTTCTTGCTCAAAAACGCAAAAGATGTGTATGCTGCGATTTTAATTTGCGAAATACCGCTTCGTTGCCTAACATTGCAGAAACAATAGTTCCATCGTAAAACGTATGGTAAACCGCACATGATAAACCGACGAACATTCATTCAGCAAGGCTCACTGATCGTTCCCGCCTTATCCGTTACCGGTATGGCACACAGTCATCACCGCCCGGGTACAGAAAACAAACCGGTTGTCGTCTCTACGTGGAACTTCGGTGTCGCCGCCAATCGGGAAGCCTGGAAGCTGCTGTCACAAAAAGGAAGTGCCCTGGATGCCGTAGAGGCCGGAGTGCGGCATGCGGAAGCGGATGTACATAACCAAAGCGTGGGAAAAGGGGGTTTTCCCGACCGCGACGGGCATGTAACGCTCGATGCCTGCATCATGGATCACGCCGGTAACTGCGGTGCGGTGGCCGCACTTGAGCGGATAACCCATGCTGTTTCGGTGGCCCGCATGGTAATGGAGAAAACCCCGCATATCATGCTGGCAGGAAACGGCGCCCTGCAATTTGCACTGGAAAACGGGTTCAAAGAAGAGAAACTGTTACTGGATCCGGCGAAAAAAGCGTGGAACGAGTGGCTGCAGGAAAAAAAATACCGGCCGGTAATGAATATTGAAAATAAGCATTACACGCCCGGGAAGCTACCGGGCGATACCTATAATCATGATACCATCGGGATGCTGGCGCTCGATGCAGGCGGCCGTATGGCGGGGGCCTGCACGACAAGCGGAATGGCATTCAAAATGCACGGACGTGTAGGAGACAGTCCCATTATAGGCGCCGGGTTGTATGTGGACAACGAGGTTGGTGCTGCCACTGCTACCGGCGTAGGCGAAGAAGTGATCCGCCAGGCCGGTAGTTTCCTTGTCGTGGAACTGATGCGGCAGGGCTACCCGCCGGAAAAGGCATGTAAAGAAGCGGTTATGCGTATCATAAAAAAGAAACCACAAACGGCCAAAACAATACAGGTTGGCTTTCTCGCCTTGAATAAAGCCGGCGAATATGGCGCTTTTGCACTGCAAAAGGGCTTTTCCTATGCCGTATGCAACAACCGGAAACAAGATGAACTGATCAGCAGCAACCACTATTATGAATAAACGGACGCTATTGGCAACGCTTAACAGCCATGAATAACAACTTTCTGCTGGAAATTTGTGCGAATGGCTTCGCCTCAGCTCTTGCGGCACAGCAAGCAGGGGCCGACCGGATTGAGCTTTGTGAAAACCTTGCCGAAGGCGGCACGACTCCCTCATATGGATTACTGCAACACGTGCGCCAGAAGGTCAGGCTGCCCATTCATGTCCTGATACGACCACGGCCGGGTGATTTTGTCTACTCGGACGATGAGTTTGCCATCATGCAAACGGATATCCGGCTGTGTAAAAAACTTGGTTACGACGGCATTGTCGCAGGAATAATGACTGACGGGTATGTTGATATGGACCGGATGGCTACCATCGTTCAATTGGCCGCACCGCTGCCCGTTACTTTTCATCGTGCCTTCGACAGATGCTACGACCCCTTTTCTGCACTGGAAGCGATTATAGACATCGGTTGCAAACGGCTGCTTACTTCCGGACAACAACCAACCGCCGAGGCCGGAAAAGAATTGATCAGAGAGCTGGTGCAACGGGCAGGTGATCGGCTGACCATCATACCGGGAGCAGGTATTCGTGAACATAACATCGTGGATCTCGCCACTTATACCGAAGCCAGGGAGTTCCATACTTCAGCCAAACAAGCTCTTCCGGCTCCTACGGAATATCACCAGCCGGCTCTCCCTGGCATGGATTCCGTGAGGGAAGAAAGCAACACGGTACTCATCAGGCGAATCCTGGCCGAGTTGAGCCGTATTCCGGTTCAACCAACAACAAAAAACGGGCAGTGAATCGCATTCACTACCCGGTTCTTCCTGTAATTTTTGCTTTGTTTAAGGCTTACCGCCTATAACTTGCCTACTTTCTCCGCCAGTTCTACCAGTTTGTTGGAATAGCCCCATTCATTATCGTACCATGAAACGACTTTTACAAAGTTGTTGTTCAGAGCGATACCGGCTTTAGCATCAAAAATGGACGTACGCGCATCTCCCTTGAAATCTTCAGACACCACATCATCTTCCGTATAGCCCAGAATACCTTTCAGTTCTCCTTCAGAAGCCTCCTTATACGCCTGTTTGATTTCCTCATAGGTAGCCGGCTTTTCCAGTCGTACGGTAAGGTCAACCACCGACACATTCGGCACAGGAACACGGAAAGACATACCGGTTAATTTACCTTTTAACGCCGGCAGTACCAGTCCGACCGCTTTTGCAGCACCTGTTGACGATGGAATGATATTCTGGTAAGCCCCGCGGCCGCCGCGCCAATCTTTTACTGACGGACCATCTACCGTCTTCTGGGTAGCTGTTACCGCGTGAATAGTGCTCATCAGCCCCTCGATGATTCCGAATTTGTCATGGAGCACCTTAGCAAGCGGCGCCAGGCAATTGGTCGTGCAGGATGCATTGGATACGATCGTCTGATCAGCACGCAATTCCTTATCATTCACGCCGATCACAAACGTTGGTGTATCATCTTTTGCCGGAGCCGACATCACCACCTTTTTTGCGCCGGCGTCAATGTGCTTTTGGGCTGCTTCCTGTGTTAAAAACAGACCGGTACACTCCAGGATCACCTCCGCACCAATTTCATTCCACTTCAGACTGGCAGGGTCCTTTTCTGCTGTCACCCGGATCGTCTTACCATTTACGATCAGATTGCCGTCCTTTGCTTCTACGGTACCATCAAAGCGGCCGTGCGTAGAATCATATTTCAGCATATAAGCCATATATTCCGGCTCAACCAGGTCATTGATTCCTACAATTTCAATATCCGGGCGACTCACCGCCGCTCTGAAAGCTAAACGGCCTATACGTCCGAATCCGTTGATTCCAATTTTCATCATATACTAATTTTTATTTAAATAATAGCTCATCAGATTGTGTATGGGTTCTTTGAGTACAACATCCACCCGCAGGCCATGTGACGCCGCTACCTGTCTGAGCAGATCTTCATATCCTGCTGCGACACTGCCTACAAAGTTAACCATTAAACCCGGATGCTCCTGCCTGAGATGCAGAAAATATGTTTCAAACAAGAGATTAAACCCTTCCTGCACCATGCGTTGAATAAATCTATGAGAACGATGTTCCAATACAAAGTCTGCGAAGGATGTCAGGAATAAGGTAGCGTTCGACTGATGATAGACCCTATCCAGTATCTGCTTGTGATCCAACGGGTACCTCATGTTAAAAGCAGTCACCAGGTCCTCCGGCAATGTTTCAGCCAGATAATTCTTGAGCAACATGCGGCCGATCCAGTTTGCAGATCCCTCATCGGCAAGGATGTATCCCAGGCCATAATTGCTATCCTCTACCCTGCGTCCATTGTAATAGCCGGCATTGGAGCCACTGCCCAACACCCCTATCAACCCTTTATGGTCACCACAGGTAGCCAGCGCTGCAGCCTGCATATCATGCTCCACATAGACTTTCCCAAAACGAAAGAATTTTCTGAACGCATTGGCCACGTGCTCTTTCCGTTCCGGAGACGACGCCCCGGCACCAAAGAAATAAATTCGTTTTATCTTTTCGGCGTAGTTAATCAGGCTGTTATTCTTATTCAGCAGCTGTACAATAAACCGTTCATCATTGTGGTACGGATTAATGCCCGTGGTTTTAAACCCGGTCACCACCTTCCCTTTATCTGCTAAACGCCAATCTGCAAATCTGGAGCCACTGTATACAACTGCTATCATTTCCTGTTATATGGATAATATACCCGTCATTGCCATCAGATCATCAGCCAGTTTAAATTCTTTGTTATTTAACGCCACTTCCAGATCAGTTGTTTTGATTTCATTTCCACGCAGGCCGACCATTACTCTGCTTTTTCCGGCGAGCAGCTGATTTACAGCGGCAAATCCCAACCTGCTGGCCAACACCCGATCAAAGCTGCTGGGCGAACCACCCCGCTGCAAATGGCCTAAAATCGTAACCTTTGTATCATAGAAGTCAAATTTATCTTTCACGTACCTGGCGACGTTATATGCACCACCGTTCTTGTCCCCTTCTGCAACAATTACAATAGTTGATGTTTTCTTTTCTTTGGCAGCCCGCTCCAATTGCCCGATCAGTTCTTCCATAGCCGTACTGCGCTCAGGAAGCAGAACGGCCTCGGCTCCACCGGCAATACCGGCATTGAGAGCGATGCAGCCTGAGTCCCTACCCATTACCTCAATAAAGAACAGCCGGTCGTGCGATGCAGCCGTATCCCGTATTTTATCAATGGCCTCAATCACGGTATTGGAAGCAGTATCATATCCGAGTGTGAAGTCCGATCCGTACAGATCATTGTCTATGGTGCCCGGTATACCGATCACAGGAATATCGTATTCACGGGAAAATAACTCAATTCCGGCAAACGTACCATCCCCTCCGATAGCCACCAACGCATCTACACCCGCCGCACGAAGGTTATCATAGGCTTGTTTCCTGCCTTCAGGTGTCCTGAAGGCCTTACACCTCGCTGTTTTCAGGATCGTTCCTCCCAGCTGTATGATGTTGCTGACCGACCTGCTGTTCATCTCCATGAACTGTTTATCAATCATGCCCTGATAACCCTGTATAATGCCGGTTACCCGTTTATGATGATAAATAGCCGTACGCACTACTGCCCGTATACAGGCATTCATACCCGGAGCATCACCACCTGAAGTAAATAATCCTATATTGTTGATCGTTTGCACAAGCTTTCTGTTATATGTCGATTACCGAATGGTTTTCTTCTGTCCTGAAGCAGGACGTCAAAAACGAAGCGACGAATATAAGGTGTCTTTTTTACACTATCGATAAAAATCCAAATTTTTTTTCCACTTTTGCGGCATGAAAACTTCCGAACCGCATCGTACACCGATGCAGTCGGGATATTTCAAACCATTAGCTATAGTATACATTGCAGGCAAATTTACCACATTTACAGTCAATTTTCACAGCAGACTGTGTCATATTCGGCTTTGAGGAAGGCGAGTTGAAAGTGCTGCTTATCGAACGGAATGAATATCCGTTCAAAGGCTGGTGGGCACTGCCGGGCTTCTTTGTAGAGCATAGTGAAACCATCGACGATGCGGTAAAACGGATCCTGTATGAGCATACCGGCCTGCGGGGGATCTATATGGAACAGCTGTATACGTTTGGTGACTTGCAACGTCATCCGCAGGGACGGGTGATCACCGTGGCTTATTATGCTATGCTGCGACTGGACGAAACCATCATCCCCCATCCGGTAACCGATTACGTACGACAGGCCGTATGGCATTCACTGAAAGAATTACCGGAACTGGCATTTGACCACCAGAATATCATTGAAAAAAGCATACACAAGATCAGGAAAAAGATCAGCTACAGCCCGATCGCGTTTGAACTGTTACCCGAAAAATTCACCCTCACACAGTTACAACAGCTATATGAAGCCATTTGGGATAAGAAACTCGATAAGCGCAATTTCCGAAAGAAAATGCTGAATTATGACATCCTGAAGGAATTGGATGAAAAGCAGATGGGAGTTGCTTATCGTGCTGCCAAACTATACAAGTTTGACAAGCGGAAATATGCCAGGGTATTCCAGAATGAGCTACGTTTCAGCCGATAAATCGTGATATAAGACGTGTTTTCCTTTGCGATCAGAGTGACATTCCTGCGAACGTTTTAGGTGCTGCTTCCAGCACATCCGGACTGACCCCCTCCGCATATTTTCTGAAATTATCTGTAAACAACCGGGCCAGTTTATTGGCCTGTACATAATAAGCTTCTTCATTAGCCCACATTTTTACGGGATTCAGCACGGCATCCGGCACATCCGGGCACGTATCCGGATACAGGAGTCCAAAAACCGGATGCTGATTAAAGCAGGCATCATTCAGCTCGCCATTTAGTGCAGCCCTGATCAATGAACGTGTGTAATTCAGCGGGATACGACGCCCGACTCCGTAAGGGCCGGCAATCCAGCCCGTGTTAACCAGCCATACCTGGATCCGGTGGCGTTGCAGTTTATCACGGAGCAGCTCTGCATAATACGAGGGGTGCAGCGGGAGGAATGCCTGACCAAAACAAGCGGAGAATACTGCCTTAGGCTCATGAACACCTACTTCCGTTCCCGCTACCTTTGCCGTGTAACCGGAAATGAAGTGGTACATAGCCTGTGTCGGGCTCAACCGGGAGATCGGTGGTATGACCCCGAACGCGTCAGCCGTTAAAAAAAAGATATTACCCGGGTGACCCGCCATTCCGGAAGGCACACTGCTCTGTATATAATGCACCGGATAAGCCACACGTGTGTTCTCCGTCTTACTGATATTGTCAAAGTCAGGACGCCGCGTGCCCTGATAAAAATTGATATTTTCCAGCAAGGCTCCAAATCGTACCGCATGGTATATTTCAGGTTCCTTTGCAGCATCCAGTCCGACACACTTGGCATAACAACCTCCTTCAAAATTAAAAATTCCTTTATCGTCCCACCCATGCTCATCATCGCCGATCAGGAAACGGCCTTTGTCTGCAGACAATGTGGTTTTACCGGTACCTGACAAACCAAAAAACAGTGCAGTATGTCCGCTGCTATCCGTATTTGCCGAGCAATGCATGGACAGGATGCCTTTCTGAAGCGGCAGGATGAAATTGAGAACAGAAAAAATACCTTTCTTGATCTCTCCTGTATAGCCCGTCCCTCCTATGAGAATGATCTTTTTGCTGAAACTGATAATAACAAAGTTAGGATTGTTGAGCCCGTATTTTCCGGGCTGTTCAATCACAAAACCCGGTGCGGCGACAATTGACCATTCCGGGCGGATGGACGGATTCCAGGTTGCAGGCCGGATGAACATATTATTTACAAAAATGCTCTGGTAGGCTGTTTCGGTAACTGCCCGGATACCTAACTGATGCTCGGGATCTGCACAGGCAATAGCATCACGCACATACAGCTTCTTTCCGCTCAGATACATACCCACCAGCCTCAGCAACTGTTCAAAATACTCCGGCAGGATGGGCTGGTTAATCTCTCCCCACCAAACCTTTCCGGCTGTTTCTTCATCACATACAATAAAACGATCATGCGGTGAGCGGCCGGTAAATCTCCCGGTATCTGCTGTAAGTGCGCCCTGTTCTGCCAATGAGCCTTCCTCATTCCTTAATGCATCTTCTACGAGATTTGCTACGGAATGTTGATAGTGTACTTTTTCAACAGGATTAATAAACAGATAATCAAGTTCCGGTGGGATGATTTTATCGCCATTCATAACATTTTCTTTGATTTTAAAAATTATATGGGGCAAAATTACCAAATTAAGGTTCGTAAAAACAAATAAAATACACTGAAAATCAATAAATTGTAAAAAATACACTAAGTTATCAATCTTATTATCAGCAATATATAACACTTTACACATTCACAGAAAAAATCATTATCCGTTTTTTACCATTTATAGCGGTTGCACATAAACGGGAACTTCCCTAAGTTTGCAAATATGAAACTATATACAGTTGATACCGGATTTTTTAAACTGGATGGCGGTGCCATGTTCGGCGTCGTTCCCAAATCCATCTGGTCACGAACGAATCCAGCGGATGAGCGTAATCTATGTACCTGGGCTGCCCGGCTACTTCTGATAGAAGATGGCAAACAACTTATTTTAGTAGATACCGGTTTGGGAGACAAGCAGGATGATCGCTTTTTCGGCCATTATTACCGGCACGGGGATGACACATTGGACCGGTCGTTAGCCCGGCACGGGTTTCACCGCGATGACATCACCGATGTCCTGCTGACACACCTTCATTTTGACCATGTAGGCGGTGCAATCCGCAGGGAAAAAGGAAACCTGGTCCCCGCTTTCAAAAATGCAACCTACTGGAGTAATGAAGCGCATTGGAATTGGGCAATGAATCCAAACCCACGTGAAAAAGCCTCCTTCCTGTCGGAAAACATCCTACCGATACAGGAAAGCGGACAGTTAAAGTTTGTTGACACAACAGACGGGCTTCATTTCAACAAAAATATTACACTCCGTTTTGTTTACGGGCATACGGAAGCGATGATGTTGCCACAAATAAATTACAATGGCAGGACTGTATGGTACATGGCGGATCTGCTGCCATCCGTAGGGCATATACCCCTACCTTACGTAATGAGTTATGACGTTCGCCCGCTGACCACCATGGACGAACGAAAAAGCGCCTGGCAGGAAGCTTTGGAACGAAAATACATACTGTTTCTGGAACACGATCCTCTGCACGAATGCTGTAATATGCAGTTGACGGAAAAAGGAATCCGACTCGGCGACACTTTTCAATTGAGCGATTTATACTGACAGACCATTGCCCCATGGTCAAAATGATGTCAGCATACTTCATCCCAAAAATATTGGAACAATTTTTGCTTGCAGTTATTCTGCAAAAAAATCGTATAAACACCTAACTATCAATAAACTTTTTTCTGATTTTGATCGTTCTAAAGGAAATAAAAACGTATTTTTGCACACTTTTTCATTAGATTAGAAAGGTTTTAAAAGATAAATGAGACAGCTTAAAATTACCCAGTCAATTACGAATCGCGAATCGCAGTCACTGGACAAGTATCTGCACGAGATCGGTAAAGTTGATCTGATTACTGCTGAAGAAGAGGTTATATTAGCACAAAAGATCCGCGAGGGAGACCAGGCCGCACTGGAGCGGTTAACGAAAACAAACCTGCGTTTCGTTGTTTCCGTTGCTAAACAATATCAAAACCAGGGCCTTACCCTTGGTGACCTGATCAATGAAGGAAATCTCGGCCTGATTAAGGCCGCTAAGCGTTTTGATGAAACAAAAGGGTTTAAATTCATTTCCTATGCGGTATGGTGGATCCGTCAGTCCATTCTACAGGCCATTGCGGAACAATCGCGTATCGTGCGGCTGCCGCTGAACCAGGTCGGCTCACTGAGCAAAATCAGCAAAGCCTTCTCCAAACTGGAGCAGGAATACGAGCGGGAACCTTCACCTGAAGAGTTGGCGGAAATTCTGGAAACAACGGTTGACAAAATATCAGATACTCTCAGTAATTCCGGCAGGCATGTTTCGATGGATGCGCCATTTGTACAAGGTGAGGAGAATACACTGCTGGATGTATTGGAGAATCATGATCCCAATACCGACAGCGGCCTGATCGATGAGTCTCTTTCTGAAGAGATCAAACGTTCACTGGCAACCCTGACCGAGCGGGAGAGAGAAATCATCGTTCTCTTCTTTGGCTTAGGTTCCAATCATCCGTTGTCGCTGGAGGAAATCGGCGAAAAATTCAGCCTGACCCGTGAACGCGTCCGTCAGATCAAGGACAAAGCGCTGCAACGGTTGCGCCACACCTCCCGCAGTAAAATTTTGAAATCCTATCTCGGATAGGCATCAACAGCCGTTCAACGGCCACCCATACAAAAATACACCCGGTTTATAGCTATAAACCGGGTGTATTCGCTTATAGGGTATAAAAGTCAGTTACTCTCCGGCAGCAATATGAATCTGAACATCCGTTCGGGCTGCAAATATTTATCGGCGACGGTTTTCACTGTTTCAGGGGTAACCGTTTTAAGCCGGTCAAGAATGGCGAGCACACTTCCCGGGTCCTCTCTGTTGAGGGACGTCCCAACAAGGTAGTTCATCCAAAAATTATTTTCTTTGAGCTGTACTTCGGTGAGGCGCGTTTGCTCCGCCACAAACTTACTGATGTCAACCGGTTCAGCCCCTGCCTGCCTGATTTTTTCCAGCTCTTCCAGCACAGCCGCTGTCAGATAATCAACGCGGGCCGGATCGCACCCGAAGGCGATACTCACCGTATACCGGTTACGTGGAAACTTGCCGACAGACGCGCGTGCCGAAATGTTATACACTCCGCTTTCTTTTTCCCGTATACGCTCGATCAGCTTGATATTCAGCACACTCTCCAGGGCGTCCATTTGCAGGTTCTCTGCTTCCGAATAGGTATAATCGCCGGCATAGAGCAGCCGGACAGCTGCCTTTTCTTCCTGTCCTTTGCGCACCATAAGCGCGAATCCCTTGTCGGGCGGATAAATACCCAGGTCAGGCGCTTCTTCTGTACGATTTGACGACGGCAGTGTCGCCAGGTATTGCTCCAACAGGGGCACCAGCTCTTCCTCTTTAAAACTGCCGACAAAAGTAAAGGTAAAGTCGGACGCATCCGCAAAGCGCTCTTTGTAGATAGCAAGCGACCGGTCGGGATCAATTTTTTCCAGTGCTCCCAGTGTCAGTCCCGCACGACGAATATTGCGGTTGTAGAGTGCTGCATTAATGGAATCACTGAAGACCGCTTCCGGGTCATTCATCCGGTTGACCAGACTGGCTTTCTGTCTTTCGATAGCCCCTCTGAACATATCCATGTCCAGTCTCGGCCGGGTAAAATACAGGTAAATCATTTCAAATGCGGTCTCCAGATCCGCCTTTCCGGATGACCCGCTGATGCTTTCCGTGCGCTCAGAAATGCCGGGCTGCACCGAAACTTTCTTACCTGCCAAATATTTCCTCAGCCGGATAGGGTTATAATCGCCTACACCGCTGCTACCGATAATGGATGCTGCATTCGACGCGGAATAATAATCTGGGTCACTGTACAGCGCGGTTCCTCCCGGACTGAATGCGTAAAACCGGATCTCATCGTTCTTAAAATCGGTGGGCTTCAGTTGTACCTTCACGCCATTGCTCAGCACCAGCTCGGTAACACCAATGTCTGCCCGGTCCTGCCGGCTGATAATCTTTCCGGCCTGCGGTTTTTCTGCCAGTAACGGCTCATTGCTCACCTGGTCGTCATAGGCCGCCAGGTCCTGGTTTTTCACTTCCTGTATCCAGCGGTTCACCGTTTGCTCATCCGGCAGACCGGCCTTCTCCGTTTCAGGTGCCAGGATGAGCACATCCTGGTTGACATCAGTGTACCAGGCGCTGCCCAGCGCATTTACTTCTTCCAACGTGACCGATACGAGGTTCTTTTTAGCAAGCGGATACTCATAGTCAATGCCCGGGCTCGCAATGCCTTCCAGGAAATACTCCAGGTATTCCTCTACATAACTTTCTGATTTGCGCTTATCCCGTTCAGCATAAGCCGTCTCCAGACTGGTCAGGTAGTTGCTTTTTGCGCGGTCAAGTTCCGTTTCGGTAAACCCAAACCGCTTCACCCGTTCTACTTCTGTCAGCATGGCTTTGGCTCCACGCTCCAATTCGCCCGGCTTGGCAGCGACAAACAACGTAAACGCATCCAGACCGCCCAAAAAATCGTTCATGCTATTTCCCGCCTGTATAAATGGCGGATCAGCCTGTTGCAGCAACTCACTGAAACGCGATCTGACTAACTGGTTATACAGCGATCTCAAAAGCGATTGCCGGAAGTCGGCGACTGTCTTCACTTTTTGTTCGGGGTGTTTGATGATCATCTGCATAACCGTATGGGTCATCTCCTTATCCGTAACCGACATGAACTGGTTTTTGCCGGTCAGCGGCACACTATACGTTTGCCGCTCCGGCTTATTATCAGGTATTTTCAGGTCTGAAAAAAGAGATATGATCGTTTTTTCTGTAGCCTCTGCGTCCACATCACCCACAACGATGAGCGCCTGCAGATCCGGCCGGTACCACTTCTTATAGAAATTCCGGATCGTTTCGTGGCTGAAGGTAGTCAGCACTTCTTCTGTTCCGATCGGCAGACGGCTGGCATAATGCGAATGATTCAGTAGCATCGGCAAATACTGGTCGCGCATGCGCTGGTCAGCTCCCTTACCGCCGCGCTTTTCCTCCAGGATAACGCCCCGCTCCTTATCAATTTCTTCGCCATCCATCAACGCCTCCTGTGCCCAGTCGCGCATAACCCGGAAACCGTTTTGCAACAATTCCGGATCGTCCGTCGGCAAAGGCAGCTGATATACCGTCTGATCAAAACCGGTATATGCATTCAGATCAGCACCGAACCGGATACCGGCTTTCTGCAGATAGTCCACCAGTTCGTTCTTGGGGAACTGGGTGGTACCATTGAAATTCATGTGTTCCACAAAGTGAGCCAGCCCCTGCTCTGCATCCGTTTCCAGAATGGAACCGACCTTGTTGGCGAGATACATCACCACCCGGTTATTGGGTTCCGTATTTTTCCGTATAAAATAGGTGAAGCCATTGGGAAGTTTTCCCTGCTTCACAGCCGGGTCAAGCGGCGGAATCTCCTGCTCCTGAGACAATACCGGTCCGGCCGGCAACGACACCATAAACAGCAGAAAGAAGCGAAGCCATTGCTGTAAGGTTGGGACTTTTTTGGTCATATAAATTACTTTTAGACTCATATACCAGCAAAGATATACTTTACCGCAATGTACTGGCAATCATGCTATAGGAAAATATCACAACACTTTCATTGTAACAACAGTTTTGCGCAGAGGCTGTTTTACATGCCGAGGCGCTATTATTTGGCGCTCGCAGCCGTTTCGCCGATCAGACTGACACTCCGCTTCACGAAATCCGTCAGTGCCGACCCGGTCAGCAATCCGCGTGACAGCAGTCCGAGGTCAACCGCCTGTTTAGCCAGCTGCTCTTTTATGTCGCCGTCCCCACCGTCAAGGATCTGCCGGATCAGCGGGTGGTTACCATTTACAGTAACTTTATACCGGTCAGGCATGGAACCATAAAAATTCATACCGCCACCACCTGTCCGCGCCATGTCTTTCATCCGCCGCATAAACTCATCGATCGTTACCGTTACGGGGAGCGCATCTTCCGGCAACGCATCCACTTCAATGGCCATCTGTTCGTTACTGACCGCCTTTTCAAATACTTCTTTCACCTGCGCGGCCTCTTCCTCATTCAGCTGTAACACAAGAGACTCCTCCTTGGAGATCAGTTTGTCAATGGTATCCGCATCCACCCTTTTCAGCGCCGTCTTTTCCGTCTTCTGTTCCAGGTAGCCGATGAAGTGGCTGTCTATCTGGGAATCGAATACCAGCACATCATATCCTTTGCTCCGGGCTGCAGACACGTAGCTATCCTGTGCAGCTGCGTCATTGGTATACAGATAAACCACGTTACCATCTTTATCCTGCTGGATATCCCTGACCTTCGCCTCATATTCTTTCAGCGTAAACATCTCACTTTCGGTATTCTTCAGCAGGCAGAAATCCGTTGCTTTTTCCGCGAACTTTTCATCGGTCAGCATGCCGTATTTCACAAAAACACCGATATCGTTCCATTTTTCTTCAAAATCCTTACGGCCCGTTTTAAACAGATCGTTCAGCTTGTCGGCTACCTTCCGGGTGATATACGTATTGATTTTTTTCACATTACTGTCAGCCTGCAGAAAGCTCCGGGACACATTCAGCGGGATATCCGGTGAATCGATCACACCGTGCAGCAGCATCAGGAATTCAGGCACGATATCTTTTACCTCGTCAGTAATGAATACCTGCCGTGAATACAGCTTGATCTTGTTTCGCTGCACCTCAAAATCATTTTTTATCTTCGGGAAATAAAGGATACCGGTCAGGTTGAATGGATAATCCACATTCAGGTGGATCCAGAACAGGGGTTCATCGAAGGAATACGGATACAGCTCCCGGTAGAATGCCAGGTAATCTTCATCCTTCAGTTCAGCCGGCGCTTTTGTCCATGCCGGGCGGGTGTTGTTGATGATGTTATCGACCTCAATACTTTTATATTTTGTTTTTCCTTCCTCGTCCTCCCCATCAGGCTCACTGGTGGTTTTGGTCCCAAAACGAATGGGAACCGGCAGAAACTTTCCGTATTTATCCAGAATGCTCTCCAATCTGCTTTTGTCAAGGAATTCCTCACCATCTTTATTGACGTGCAGGATCACATCTGTTCCGCGCTCCGTCCGGCTGCCCTCGCTGATCTCATATGACGTACTTCCGTCGCAGACCCACCGGGCAGGTTCTGCCCCTTCCTGATAAGACAAACTCTGTATTTCCACCTTATCCGCCACCATGAATGCGGAGTAAAAACCCAGGCCGAAGCGGCCGATGATCTCGTTCGCATCCTTTGCCTCTTTAAACTTCTCTACGAACTCCGTCGCCCCTGAAAAAGCAATCTGGTTGATATACTTTTTGATCTCTTCGGCCGTCATTCCGATACCTCTGTCAGAGATGGTGATCGTTTTGGCGTCTTTATCGAAAGAAACATCTACCATCAGTTCGCCGGTATCTCCCTGATACTGACCAAGCGATGCCAGTCGCTTGATTTTTTGCGATGCATCCACGGCATTCGACACTAATTCACGCAGGAAGATCTCGTTGTCTGAGTAGAGGAATTTTTTAATCACCGGAAAAATATTCTCGGTATGAATAGAAATATTTCCTTTTTCGTTCATATGAATTTAAGCTATGTTATATATGTTATACTGCGACTTAGCAAGGAATGTTCCAAAGCATAAAAGCGTCAGGATGACAGCGACTAACTGACAGGCGACTGGTCAGGAAAACCTGTATTGTTTTCAGACATACCGGAATTTAGTTAGATTTGTAAGGATATACAACATACATGGATACATACAAAGCTCCCCCGGAAACCCGCATCGGACATGTTCATCTGAAGGTTGCCGATCTCGGCAGGGCCCTCACCTTTTATTGCGATCTGCTCGGTTTTGAAATTACTACCACCTATGGTAATCAGGCTGCCTTTATATCAGCAGGTGGCTATCATCACCATATCGGGTTGAATACGTGGCATAGCGCCGGCGCACCAAAAGCATCCCAAACCGGTGTCGGGCTATACCATACAGCTATTCTTTATCCAAGCCGGAAAGACCTGGCTGTCGTACTCAGGCGGCTGACCGATGCACGGTACCCGTTGACCGGAGCAAGTGATCACGGTGTATCGGAGGCATTGTATCTGGATGACCCTGATGGTAACGGCGTTGAACTATATTGGGATAGGCCAAAGGAAAACTGGCCGTACAACACCGATGGTACACTGATCATGTATACACGACCACTTGATCTGGACAACTTACTCCGTGAAGCCGGCGGGTAGCGCCGACTAAAACTGAAAGAACTATTCTTCTTTTCCAAGGATCCGGCACCTGAATGGTTTGGTTAAAGGCAGTTCTTCCTGAGCAAAAGCTGCAACTGGCCGGCTATCAATGCCTGATTGGCATCTATTTGCTGTGTTACCGGAATACCCAGCACACGGCAGGCATCACTATAAAGGGCGTTGTGCATACCGCTCCCCACGAGGTAAAGTGGCAGGGTTTTATCCACATCCTTCAGCTCTGAGCCGATCAGCAATCCGCTCAGAAAATAAAAGTTCTGCGTGGGAGGCACCTGCTGCAGAAGCTGGTTGGTCCGCACTATGAAACAGGCATGCAACAGATTTTCAGCACTACCTGCCTCAACCCCTCTGGCAAAACAGGCACGATTCTCCGCAGCCTCCCGGTCACTGCTTTCTGTTACGGAAGCCGACAACACGCTCCGGGTTGAAAGCAGGTCGAACAGTTCACCTGTCATATAGGTTCGTAAGGCGTAAGCTGAGGTCCTATTGATCAGCACATGCTTCGGGTGTGTTCCGGGGAGAATAAGCAGACTTTCATTCCGGATATCCTTCAGGCCGGCAACACAACCAGCCACTTTCGTTTCTTCACCGCGCATCACGTCGTGATCGGTACGGACCCCGGAAATCAGAATGACCTTATTGGTCATATTCTCCAGACTGAGCAGCTCCGTCAGCAGATCTGACCCGTCCAACCTGAAAGGCATGGTTTTGTACGGCATTTCATGCCATCCTATACTGGCAGATGCCATCCCCGAGAGGACTACCGGAACTTCATGAAGCGGAGTACTGACTTTCCTGCTGAGCTTCTGCAAAGCTTCCTGCAAAACCGCTGCATAAAACAACTCCCGTTCTGTTCCCTCCCGCTGCCATTTTCCGTACGTCATAGCAATTCCCTGATCGGAGGTCTCTTCCGCAAGTACAGATAAATCCCCGGAACTGACCAAACGCAGCCGGAACGATGTCGTTCCCCAATCGCAGCTTAAAAACATTTTCATTGCGTGTCTGTCAGGCTGGGCGATCCTTTAGCTGAATGCGCTCCACACTTCCCACCAGAAAGGTATAAGAGCAGGCACCCAATAAACCCAATACAGCTATAAAGAGAAGAGCCGGCGCAAAGCTGCCGCCACTGGCCAGCACTCCTATCGCGACCGGCACCACAATGCCCGAAAGCTGACCGATAAAATTAAAGACCCCTCCTGTAATATGGATCAGATGCTCCGGTGCCAGGGTGGATACGAATATCCAGGTAATAGATGCGAAACCGATACCAAAAAAAGACAGGGACATAAACAGAATGATCAGGCCCGGCGTGCCGACGTAGTTCGCGCCAAGGATCAGCGTAGAAACCAGCAGACCGATAATGATCGGGCGTTTACGGGCTTTAGCGGGAGACACCCCTCTCCTGATCAGATAGTCCGAAAGAAACCCTGAAAAAAGGATACCCGCAAAGGCAGCCAGGTAGGGAATGGATGCATAATATCCTGATTGGATAAAATCAAATCCCCGATAATCCACCAGGTATTTGGGAAACCAGGTAAGAAAAAACCATAGCGCGGCATTCACCGAAAACTGACCGATATAAATACCCCATAGTTTGCGGTGAGACAGCACCTCTTTCAGGTCAGCCCAGTTAAAGACTTTTTTTCTGCTGCCCCCTGCCGGTGGCGGACTATCAAGCAGTCCTCCACCTTGTCTGATGTGATCAAGTTCCGCCTGGTTCACCTTTCGGTGCTGAAGAGGATCCCGGTAAGCATAATACCAAACCAGACCCCAAACCACGCCGACCAATCCCGTAACAAAAAAAAGGCCTCTCCAACCCACGTGAAACTGAATCCACGATAACACCGGCATCAGGAAAGCCAGTCCCAGAAACTGGCCGGACGTATAAACCGCAATAGCCGAAGCCCGTTCGTTATCCGGAAACCAGCTGCTCACCACACGATTATTAATGGGAAAGGCCGGCGCTTCAAATGCCCCGGTAGCCATACGAAGGCTGAACAGCGTTGCAAATCCCCGGGCAAACCCCTGAAACATGGTGGTGAGTGACCAGGCGATGAGACTACAAGCATACAGAATACGCGGACTGAAACGGTTTACCAGTATGCCACCCGGAATCTGGAATGCCAGATAGGTCCAGCTAAAAGCTGAAAAAATGAGCCCAAGCTGCACCGGTGTAAAATTAAATTCCTTGTCGATCTCTGAGGCTGCCACCGCGAGGTTGCTGCGATCCATGTAGTTAATGACTACATTTACAAATATCAGGAAAAGCACCAGGTAACGGACCCTGGAAGGCTTAGCGGGGGAGGTTGTGGTATCCATAAGCAATTTTACCACTCCGCTACACTGCCATCTGTATGCCGCCACACCGGATTTCTCCAGTTGTGGCCCTGCGCGGCCATTTTACGGACATGTTCTTCATTTACTTCAATCCCCAAACCGGGCTTATCCGGAATATTCACATAGCCGTTCTCATATTCAAAAACAGCCGGATCTGCCAGATAGTCAAGCAGATCACTTCCCTGATTGTAGTGAATACCCAGGCTCTGCTCCTGGATAAAAACATTATGGCAGGTAGCATCTACCTGCAGGCAGGCCGCTAAAGCAATCGGGCCAAGCGGACAATGCGGAGCAGCAGCCACATCAAAGGCTTCGGCCATGGAAATAATCTTTTTACATTCGGTAATGCCACCGGCATGGGACACATCCGGCTGGATAATATCAACATATCCGTCCCGTAGCAAATTCTTGAACTGCCATTTCGAAAACATCCGTTCCCCCGTCGCGATAGGAATAGTCGTCACATTGGCAATCTCCCGCAGGTCTTCGTTGTTTTCAGGCAGGACCGGCTCTTCGATGAACATCGGCCGGTAAGGTTCCAGCTCTTTGGCCAGTATCTTTGCCATTGGTTTGTGCACCCGTCCATGGAAATCAATACCGATACCGAAAGCCGGTCCCGTAGCTTCCCGGACTGCTGCGATGCGCTCAACGGCCTGGTCTATCTTGTCATAACTGTCTATATACTGCAGCTCCTCTGTGGCGTTCATCTTTACTGCCAGAAAACCCTGATCAGCCAGTTTTTTTGCGGCAAGACCAACATCGGCCGGGCGGTCACCACCTATCCACGAATACACCTTCATCTTATCACGGGCCTTCCCCCCCAGTAGCTCGTATACGGGAGCCTGATAGAATTTTCCTTTAATATCCCACAACGCCTGGTCAATACCCGCTATCGCACTCATCAATATCGGTCCGCCCCGGTAAAAACCACCACGGTACATCACATTCCAATGATCTTCGATACACATCGGATCCTTGCCAATCAGGTATTCCATCAGTTCGTCAACAGCTGTCTTAACTGTTGATGCCCGTCCTTCAATAACAGGTTCGCCCCAGCCCACAATACCTTCGTCCGTCTCTATTTTTAAAAACAACCAGCGTGGAGGGACCTGAAAGAGCTCGTATCCTTTAATCTTCATGATATATATTGTTCAGTATTATTCAGTAATGGCATCTACAAATTTTCGGGCAGCGGCCCTGATGTCATGCAGGTAAGAATCCGTTATCTCCTGTCGGGTATTGACAAGCGAACTCCCGATACCGAAGCCAACGGCGCCTGCCCGCTTAAATTCCCCGATATTATCGCTCGTAATACCTCCCGTTGGTAACAGAGGTATGTGCGGCAACGGCCCTCGCAGTTCTTTAATATAGGAGGGGGACGATGCCGGAAAAACCTTGATAAGGTCGCCTCCCTGCTGATAAGCCTGGTACACTTCAGTAGGGGTATAAGCTCCGGGAATCGCCACGACACCCAATTTTTTTGCGGCACGAATTACCTCCCCATTGACAATGGGAGAAAGGACAAACCTGGCACCTGCATCCACGGCCGCCCGGGCCGCATCGGCGTCAAGCACGGTACCCGCACCGATCACCATTTGATTTCCGAATCTGCCTGAAAGCTCCTTTATAACGGCCAGTGGTTCATCTGAATTCATGGTTACTTCCAGCACACGGACTCCGCCATTATACAAAGCTTCCGCTATATGGCAGACGTCCGCCGGGCGGGCGCCACGAATAATAGCAATGATTTTATGCATTAAAATTTCTGATAGAACAGACATCAGGTGATACTATTAGTTTATTTATAATTGCCGGTAAATATACAAAACTCCGGCATTATGTATTGACCAAATAAATAATCACTCTTTGGACGCCAACACACTTGCTTTTCACCCACCGAAACACTTACCAGATCAGTTGCCAATATAAAAACCCGTATGTTTGCATTATGAAAATAATCACCATTGTGTTCTGCCTGTTCTTTGCGCAGCTTGCTTTTGGACAACAGGCTCCCAAAGTATCCAAAACCAAATTGGATGCCAGTGCCCTCCTACAGCCCCTTTACGGGCTGGATGGAAAGCAAACTACCGCCGGTGCTATCCTGGAATCGTACAAAGGCAAAACCGTCATGCTTTATATCTGGGCTATGTGGTGCCCGGACTGCCTGAAAGGATTCCCCGAGCTACAGGCTTTCCAAAAGACCAATCCTGATGTCCCCGTGATTTATTTTTCACTGGACCGTGAGGAACAACGGTGGAAAGACGGCATTCAGAAATTCGCGCTGAACGGTGCGCATTTCTGGTTCAGGACCGGGTGGAAGAATGATTTTACCAACGCTATCGACCTTAACTGGATTCCACGTTATCTGATCATTGCACCGGATGGCCATATTGCGCATTATTATTCCGTAAAAGCGGATGATCCTGCCTTGCAGGAGACGGTGGATGCCCTCCACCGTAAGGGAGCAATATAAACGCCCCGTTTATCCCAGCCGGTATCTGAAATGAACCAGTCTCCCGTCTGCTCATCATAGATCACCTCACCCGCGTGAACGGGCAATGAACAGACAAACTGGTCGTTGGGGAAGTTCTCCGGATCTGTTGACCAATACACATGCGTCTGGTTATATGCGGTCATGGCTCTGCAAACAAACAGGTAAAAGATACCATTTCTACATACAACAAAAGGGCTTTCCGCATCTCCACCCCAGTCTACCCGATAAGGTTGTACGTGAGCTATCCTGGGACCGCTCCAGGCTAACAGGTCGGAACCCTTGCGGACGGCTACGACTGAACGAAGATCGACCTCGGAATAGGTACGTGTATAATAGTAGTAATAGGTCCCCTTATCGTACATAATGTATGAATCACGTGCATGCCCCGGATCGCTGAACAACGGATTCCGTTCGTAACGTTCCCAATGAAACAAATCGGTGCTGGTCGCCAGCATCAGCTGTCCCCAGGAAGCATAATTAGGCGCGTGCGGCTGGAGATTACCGACATTATAAAACATAAATGCACTATCGTTACGTGAAAAGATATGGGGAGCCCACAACACCCGTTCCTTTCCCGGCAATGCCGTCATGGCATAACCGTGATCCTCCCATTTATCAGCAGTGAGCGATGGAGAGGAAATATGGAAAAAACGTGTTTCACCTGTCCACGGCTTTACCGGCTTATGGCCGATGATACCATAGGCATGCCAGGTTCCGTCCGATGCTTTTGTAAAACAGTGATCATTCGTATACCAGACACCTGCAGAATCGCTGCGTGTATCATTCGGATCGAATATATGAATAAAAGGTCCTGTAATTTCGGGTACTTCTATCGTTTGTGCACTCGCATCAGCGAAGCCGGAAATAAAGAGGACCTGTATCAAGAAGGTACACAGCATATACTGATAAACACGTTGCGTCATATCCAATTACTGGTTAAGATAATAAAAATACAATTATGCTCATAAAATCTGACTTCTCACAGATTAGCACGCTATGCCATACGTTACGCTGTTCGCCAAGCATGTACGGGTATTATTTTTCGGCACCTGCAAGTAATCGAAACAAATAATATATCCCTGTTCGGCTTTGTTATGACAGAAAAGACATATTTTTATATCAGTATACGGTATAGGGTCCGGAATACGATTAAAAAATTTAAAGTAAAATCACGGAAGATTAAAAGATGGAGAGACCCAAAATAACAGCTGTTTTCATAATGCTGCTATCTGCTACGCTGATGTTTTCCGGTGCAGGTTACGGACCGCATAAACCGCTGCAACAAACCCCGG
Source organism: uncultured Sphingobacteriaceae bacterium (assembly GCA_964546645.1). Taxonomy (GTDB): domain Bacteria; phylum Bacteroidota; class Bacteroidia; order Sphingobacteriales; family Sphingobacteriaceae; genus A37T11. The sequence goes on along the minus strand of CAZJKM010000007.1, from coordinate 5,648 downwards.
ATAAGATGTTGCGTGTGATGACCTATAATATACATCATGCTAATCCGCCATCCAGACCGGGTTTTATCGATCTCGATGCCATTGCCCGTGTTATTGTAGATTCAAAAGCAGATATTGTCGGTCTTCAGGAGGTGGAAAACGGCGCCAGACGAAGCGGAATTGTTAACCAGACCAAACTGCTTGCCGAAAAAACGGGGCTTCACTATTATCATTTTTTTAAAGCCATTGATTATGATGGCGGCGACTATGGTATTGCCATACTAAGCCGCTACAAACTTAATGACCCTGAACTGATCAGGCTACCACAAAACATCAAAGCTGAAAAACGGATATTAGCCTATGCTGTCATAAAAGTAGGAAAACAATCATTTATTTTTGCGAATACCCATTTGGATGCACTCCAAGTCCACGATAACCGGATCATCCAGATGCAGCGCATTATAGAGGAATTTGAGCGTATGTCGCTCCCGGTTATTCTTGTTGGTGATTTAAATGCGGTATCCGGATCGGAGGTGATTAACCTGTTGGATGCACAGTTCAGCCGTACCTGCACAAAAAACTGTGGCCGTACGGTTCCGCAGGTGATGCCATGGCGTACCATTGATTTTATTGCCACTAAAAACCTGTCATGGACATTATTGAAACATAACGTTATCAAAGAGACGTATGCTTCAGACCACCGCCCCGTTATAGCAACTTTTAAACTACCATAAATGCCAGCGAACCAGTCCCGGCATAAAAAAGCCCTGTTGTTTCGTGAACAACAGGGCTTTATATCGCTGAAGAACAGATAGTGGCTATGCTTCCTCTTTGGAAGCCAGCAACTGATCATATTCTTCCTGGGAACCCACGATGATACGTTCGTAACTACGCAGTCCGGTTCCTGACGGGATCAGGTGACCGACAATTACGTTCTCCTTCAGACCCAACAAGTCATCGCGCTTACCACTGATAGCCGCCTCGTTCAATACCTTCGTAGTTTCCTGGAAGGACGCTGCGGAGATGAACGACTTAGTACCAAGGGAAGCACGGGTGATACCCTGCAGTACCGGGCTAGAAGTAGCCGGAATAGCATCACGTACTTCAACAAGCTTCAGGTCACGACGTTTCAGACTGGAATTTTCATCCCGCAGCTTCCGCACAGAAACAATCTGTCCGGCTTTCAGCGTATTGGAGTCACCCGGTTCAGTTACCACTCTTTTATCATAAATTTCATCGTTCTCTCCGATGAAGTCCCATCTGTTTACGGCATCCTTTTCCAGGAAACGGGTATCACCCGGGTCTTCGATCTGCACCTTCTGCATCATCTGGTGAACGATGGTTTCAAAATGCTTATCGTTGATTTTCACACCCTGCAGACGGTATACTTCCTGAATACCGTTAACGAGGTATTCCTGTACGGCAGCCGGGCCTTTGATGGCCAGGATATCCGCAGGCGAAATAGAACCATCCGACAACGGCATACCGGCTTTCACAAAGTCATTATCCTGCACAAGGATATGCTTGGAAAGCGGAACCAGGTATTTCTTAATCTGGCCATCCCGTGATTCAATGGAAATCTCCCTGTTACCGCGTTTAACACCGCCCAATGTCACCACACCGTCGATCTCTGTAACCACAGCCGGGTTCGACGGGTTACGTGCCTCAAACAGCTCCGTAACACGCGGCAGACCACCTGTAATATCCCGGGTTTTACCGGTTGAACGCGGGATCTTGGCAATAACCTCACCTACTTTCACTGACTGCTTATCATTCACAGCGATGTGAGCACCAACCGGTATGTTGTAAGTCCGGATAGCGCTTCCGCTCTTGTCCTGGATTTTGATAGCCGGGTTCTTGGTTTTGTCCCGCGTATCAATGATCACCTTCTCACGGTGTCCGGTCTGCTCATCCGATTCTTCACGGAAGGTTACACCTTCAATGATCGCATCGAATTCCACTTTACCGGCAAACTCAGAAATAATAACCGCATTGTAAGGGTCCCAGGAGCAAATTCGCTGTCCGCGGGTTACCTTGTCACCGTCATTCACATACAGGTAAGCCCCGTACGGAATGTTATTGGTCATCACCACCTTCTTCGTCTCCTGATCAATGATGCGGAACTCACCGGAACGACCCAATACTACCCGATCCGGCCCTTCTTCCCCCTCGTGTTCTACGGAACGCACGTTTTCAAACTCGATGACGCCGTCGAATTTAGCAACGATCTGCGACTCAGCTGCAATATTGGAAGCGGTACCACCCACGTGGAAGGTACGCAGTGTAAGCTGTGTACCAGGCTCGCCGATAGACTGTGCGGCAATAACACCGACTGCCTCACCCATCTGTACGCGTTTACCGGTGGCCAGGTTCCGGCCGTAGCAATGCGAGCAAACACCGCGGCGACTTTCGCAGGTCAATACCGACCGGATCTCCAGTCCTTCTACCGGCGAATCCTCAATGCGTTGTGCAACATCCTCCGTAATATCCTCATTGGCGGCCACCAACAGTTCTCCTGTCAGCGGATCGTAAACGTCGTATAACGATGTACGCCCCAGGATACGGTCGTATAATGGCTCAATAATATCCTCATTGTCTTTCAGCGCTGTTGTATAAATACCTCTCAGCGTGCCGCAATCCACTTCCGTCACAATCATATCCTGCGCCACGTCATGCAGACGACGGGTCAGGTAACCAGCATCTGCTGTTTTCAGTGCCGTATCGGCCAGACCTTTACGGGCACCGTGCGTAGATATGAAATATTCCAGTACGGATAATCCTTCTTTAAAGTTAGACAGGATCGGGTTTTCGATGATCTCCCCTCCGGACGATCCGGATTTCTGCGGCTTAGCCATCAGTCCCCGCATCCCGCACAGCTGGCGGATCTGCTCTTTGGAACCGCGGGCACCGGAATCCAGCATCATATATACCGAGTTAAAGCCTTGGTTATCCGTAGACAGGATTTCCATTACATTGGCCGTTAGCCGGTTATTGATACGGGTCCAGATATCGATGATCTGATTATAACGCTCGTTGTTGGTGATGAAGCCCATGTTGTAGTTACCCATCACTTCTTCCACCTCTCGCGTCGCCTGTCCGATGAGATCGGCTTTGGCATCAGGGATATTCAGGTCCTGCAGGTTGAAGGATAAGCCTCCGCGGAATGCCATCTGGAAGCCAAGCTCTTTGATGTCGTCCAGAAACTGGGCTGCACGGGCCATGCCTGTGTTTTTTACCACTTCACCGATTACGTCACGCAGTGACTTTTTAGTAAGCAGCTCATTGATAAAACCTACTTCTTCCGGTACAACCTGGTTAAACAGCACACGGCCGACGGTCGTTTCGATCAGTTTGTTGCTGATGGAACCGTCCTTTTCTTTAACGTTGCTTTTTACCTTTATAAATGCATGAAGGTCGACTTTTTGTTCGTTATAGGCAATGATCACCTCTTCTGCTGAGTAAAACGTCAGGCCTTCTCCTTTTACAACGCGGGTTTCATCCGTTTTACGACCTTTTGTGATGTAGTACAGCCCGAGTACCATGTCCTGAGAAGGCACGGTTATAGGTGCTCCGTTGGCCGGGTTCAGAATATTATGCGAAGCCAGCATCAGTACCTGTGCTTCCAGAATGGCAGCATTGCCCAATGGCAGGTGTACCGCCATCTGGTCACCGTCAAAGTCGGCGTTGAAGGCACTACAAACCAGCGGGTGCAGTTGGATGGCCTTGCCTTCCACCAGCTTCGGCTGGAAAGCCTGGATACCCAGACGGTGCAGCGTTGGTGCCCGGTTCAGCAGTACCGGATGTCCCTTCAGTACATTCTCCAGGATATCCCATACAATAGGATCCTTCCGGTCAACAATCTTCTTGGCAGATTTAACTGTTTTCACTACACCCCGCTCAATCATCTTGCGGATGATAAACGGTTTATATAATTCGGCAGCCATATCTTTCGGCAGGCCGCACTCATGGAGCTTCAGGTTCGGCCCCACAACGATCACCGAACGTGCCGAGTAATCCACCCGTTTACCGAGCAGGTTCTGACGGAAACGGCCTTGCTTTCCTTTCAGGATATCCGAAAGTGATTTCAGGGCACGGTTACCTTCTGTTTTAACGGCATTGACTTTCCGCGAGTTATCAAAAAGCGAGTCAACTGCTTCCTGCAACATCCGTTTTTCGTTTCGCAGGATTACTTCCGGTGCCCTGATCTCAATCAGTCGTTTCAGACGATTATTCCGGATGATTACCCGGCGATACAAATCATTCAGATCGGACGTCGCAAAACGACCTCCCTCCAATGGCACCAAAGGCCTTAACTCAGGAGGAATAACGGGGACGATCTTAACTACCATCCATTCCGGACGGTTCTCGATCCTTCCTCTCGCGCCACGGAAAGCCTCTACCACCTGCAAACGCTTCAGGGCTTCGTTCTTCCGTTGCTGAGACGTTTCGTTGGCCGCCTGGTGACGCAGGTCGTACGACAGCTGATCCAGATCCAATCGTGCCAATAACTCTTCCAGCGCCTCTGCACCCATCTTGGCAACGAATTTCTGCGGATCTTTATCATCCAGAAACTGGTTTTCTTTCGGCAAAGTGTCCAGGATATCCAGGTACTCTTCTTCCGTCAGAAAATCCATGTAATTGATGCCGTCTTCTTCCTTAATACCCGGCTGTATAACCACATAACGCTCGTAATAAATGATCATATCGAGCCGCTTGGTGGGAAGGCCGAGCAGGTAGCCGATTTTATTGGGCAGTGAACGGAAGTACCAGATGTGGGCTACCGGGACCACCAGGCTGATATGGCCCATGCGTTCGCGGCGCACTTTCTTTTCCGTAACTTCCACCCCGCAACGATCACACACAATCCCCTTATAACGGATACGTTTGTATTTCCCGCAATGGCACTCGTAATCCTTAACAGGACCAAAGATACGCTCGCAGAATAATCCGTCGCGCTCCGGCTTGTACGTACGGTAATTGATCGTTTCCGGCTTCAGTACTTCACCGCTTGAGCGCTCCAGAATCGTTTCCGGAGAGGACAGGCTGATGGTGATGGACGTGAAATTGCTTTTAATTTTATTATCCTTTTTGTAAGCCATAGCTTTTTTGAAGTTATTCCAATGTAATATCTAAACCTAAACCACGAAGCTCGTGTACCAACACGTTGAAAGATTCCGGTACAGACGGGGTCGGCAGGTTATCGCCTTTGACGATGGCCTCATATGTTTTGGCCCTTCCTACCACGTCGTCAGATTTCACGGTGAGGATTTCCTGCAGAATGTTGGCAGCACCGAATGCTTCCAGTGCCCACACTTCCATCTCACCGAAACGCTGGCCACCAAACTGGGCTTTACCGCCCAGCGGCTGTTGGGTGATGAGTGAGTACGGTCCGATCGAACGGGCGTGCATTTTGTCATCCACCATGTGGCCCAGTTTCAGCATATAGATCACACCTACGGTAGTAGGCTGGTCAAAGCGTTCCCCGGTAAGGCCATTGTACAGGTACGTACGTCCGGAAGCAGGCAGTTCGGCCTTACTGACCCATCCTTCTACTTCCTCGGTAGTAGCACCGTCAAATATCGGTGTGGCAAACTTCATACCCAGCTTCTGACCAGCCCAGCCCAGCACCGTTTCGTAAATCTGTCCCAGGTTCATCCGGGAAGGTACGC
>CAZJKM010000006.1:0-63663 GCA_964546645.1 uncultured Sphingobacteriaceae bacterium | reverse complement strand
CAAACCCACAACCTCCGCTGACGGTACTGGAAACCGGCCTGACGGACTTTCGCACCTCTATGGTGGATGCAAGTTTAAGAAACCGGCAAACCATCATTATCAAAAACCAGAAACGCACGGCATTGGAGAATATCCTCCGTGAACTGGCGCTCTACGTGGCTCAGGTTGCCAAAGGGGACCCCGCCGTTATCCTGGCCGCTGGCTACAAGTACAGCAAAACCCCGAGCCCCAGCGGGCCCTGCCCCAAAGCGGTGAATTTCAGGGTGGAGCTGGATGCGGTTGGCACCGGACGGGTAAAAATGCGGGTAAAATCGGAAGAGACTGCCAAAATGTACCGGTTTGAATACCGGCTGAACGGCGACACCGGTCCGTGGACCGCAAAGTTGTCCACCCGCTCTTCAGCTGTTGTGGAGGGCCTGGAATTGCTGAAGTTGTATGACTTCCGCGTGGTTTATCTCGGCCATGATCCTACCCTCACTTACAGTGATGTGATCAGCCGTTATGTGATCTGATCTGACGGTGCTGAAACAGGGAGACGCGTGATGTGTCTCCCTGTTATGCTCCTGAAAACAATACTCTTTTCAACAAAATCCGTATAATTGTAGTTATTAAAACTTACCTATCATGCAAATAATGACCTTTAATTACGCCTATAACCAACTGGACATGTACCATGAATCGGCTGCCATACGTGCCGCCTGCCTGTTACACCAAGCTGTCGTTGTCGGCGGTACCACTTTCCGTGAAATCCGGATGGAAGCAATTTTCAATGCGGTTGACCTGAACGACATGATCTCCTTCCTGCAGGGGCGGTATGAAAATGCCGGCATGCACCAACAGGCTGCACTGATCGCGAAAACAGCCCGTGCACTGAAAGAGGGACGACGAATTAAACACCCCAGCAAAGAACTGATCGTCAGCAGAAAAAAATTGGAAAACTCGATCATTGAGACCTTCAGAAATGACGTCAAGTTGTGTCTGGGAAGCGTTACCAAACTGGGTTTAATCCAGCTCAGCGAGTTTGCTGCCGAAGGCAATACACCCATTTGGTTTTGTGCGGTGGACGAGGAAGGTCCCGAACATGCCGATGACATCTTTGTTGCTGCCAGCGACATCCTTTTACTGCAGCCTTTCTACAAACAGCGGGGGATGAAAGACGGTCATGATCCGTACGTTTTTATGCTCCAGGAAGAGTTCTTTGATCCTGGTTTTCTGGCCGGAAAGACCATTTACAGCAGTACCGATGCGGAAGCAGCTAATCCGGATGCCATTTTCCTCGATCCCTGTTTCCGGCTGCCGGCGCTGAATGCCATGAGCCCGGCAGAGATGACCCTTATCATGAGGCAAAGCCGGGTCATGTCAGAGCTGTTCGGCAATCAGCTGGAAGGCTGGTATGAGGAGTGCCTTGCCAACGATACCCGTGCGCTGAACTATTTTACGGTTCATGTGAAACCCGCTATGGAAAAATTACAGCAACAGCTGGATGACAGTGACATGATCCGTTATCACTACCAATTGGATCGTACCCAGCAACACGTTGTAATGGCCGGACACATGCCCCTTTCCATGATCTGGGAGTTTTACCGGCATTTCGGTGCCATTCCTGATACAACGTGGGCCGTACTGCAGGAAGCCAAAAAAGCGGAGCCGGCTACCTGGAATAAACGTTACCCGGTGTTGGTATGCCGAACAATCTATGCAGACGGCGGACAACAGAGAACCATCAGCACAGAGGAGCGGCTATTCAAGGATGCCCTGCTGGCATTGGCCAGGAAACCGGTTACCAGGAACTGATCCTGACCGCCATTACCGGGATGTCCCGTATGTTTTTTATCGCTCCCGGTTTTTGTGCATCTTTGCAGTATGCCAGCAACAGGAACTCTTTTCCTTATACCCGTGCCCCTTGCCGCGGAAGCTTCCGCGGCCTCATTTACCCCGTACCTGCAGGAGACCATCAACACCCTGAAGGAATATATCGTCGAAAATGAAAAAACAGCACGGCGTATGCTGAAAGAAGCCGGACTGAAAACGCCGCAACAGGAACTCATTATACATGACTACGGCAAGCACACCCGCGAAACGGCAGCTACCAGCGGTTTCTTCAGCGGGCTACTGGAAGGCCGCGATGCCGGACTGATGAGTGAGGCCGGATGTCCCGGTATCGCCGATCCCGGGGCGGATATTGTCGCCCATGCCCATCGCATCGGTATAAAAGTGGTACCCCTCGTGGGGCCAAGCTCCATTATACTGGCGCTGATGGCTTCGGGATTTAACGGCCAGTCGTTCACCTTTCATGGCTATCTTCCCATTGACAGCCCGTCACGCATCCGCAAGCTGAAAGAGTTGGAACAGCAGGCACAGCACCTGAAACAAACCCAGATTTTTATTGAGACCCCTTACCGGAATAACCAACTGCTGGCTGATCTGAAGAAAACACTTCAACCGCAGACGCACCTGTGCGTAGCCTGCAACCTGACGGCCGGGGACGAACTGATCATCAGCCAAACTGCCGGACAGTGGAAAAACCGAAACGTGGACCTGCATAAAAAACCAGCTATCTTTTTACTTTACCGGGCATGACAGAGGATAACCCAAAACATGCGGACGTGCTGATTGCAGGGGCAGGGCCAGCCGGGCTGATGCTGGCCGTTCAGTTGCTTCGGCATGGCATTTACCCATATATCATTGACAATCAGGAACCGGACGAGAACCAAATCAAAGAACCAGTCCTTCTCCAGCCACGGACGTTTGAATACTTCCGCCAGTTAGGCCTGCTCAACGACCTTCTGGACAGAAAGGCAACATTTTATAGCGGAGGAGCACAGATCGGAGGGAAAAAACCGTTCAGGCTCCCGCTGACCGTCCCTGAAGATGTTCCCTGTGATATACACAGCCAGGCAATGTGCAGCTACCATACCATTGGAAAGTCCCTGGTAGATTGGCTGACAGACCACGCCTGCCCGGTACACTGGCGGACGGACATCATACAGGAATCACAGGATGACCGGGGAGTCAGGGTAACGCTGACAGAAGCAGGCAGACCGTTTTACCTGTCGTGCCAATGGCTGGTACATACCTTACCAACCGGGAACACCTCCCGGCTGATGAACCAACGTACCCTTTTCGTCGGGGAAGGGATCAACCGCCGTGTCCCCCCTCAAGGCCAGTCTGTCAATACCGACATGCAGGATGCCATTAATCTCGGATGGAAACTGGCGCATGTGGTCAACGGACGGGCTTCCCGTGAGCTATTGAACTCCTACATAGCGGAGCGGTCCAATATCCGCCAGGAAATTCTTGCCCTGGACAAACGGTCCATTCTGGTATGGCCGGAACCCGTAATCGGGGGGCGTCTGGCAGCGTGGATACGGTATGAGTTTTTCAAATGCAGACTGAAATCCCCTGCGTACGTCAGACATTTACGGGGTGTTGCAACCCAGCTGGCTCTCCATTACCGGAACAGCCCGCTCACCGCCCACCACTCCCTCGGCCGTAACATCCGATCAGGCGACCGCCTGCCGTTCCTGAGCGTGTTTGATGAAAAGACAAAGGCCAATACCAACCTGCACGACTGGTGCAGCAAGCCGGGCTTCGTTCTGCTGCTGCTCGGGACATTGCCGGCCAACAGCCTGTTTATAATGGGACAATGGGTGCGGCAGGCGTTCCCGCGGATCATGCACCTGTATTATCTGCCCTACTCTCCGGCCAACGATACCGTATTCCGTGCTTTCGAAACAAAGCCCGGAAATACCAAAATGATCCTGGTCCGCCCGGACATGTACATCGGATATATGAATGATACCATCGGTGCCAACCTGATTGGGACCTACATGCAGGAGATCATAAAATACGATCGGCGGAAAGAATAATTTTAGCTAAGTTTGTAGCTGAACCAACACATGTTTATACGTGAAGAAGTTATTTCTGTTAGACGGAATGGCGCTGATTTACAGGGCTTATTTTGCGTTAAGTAAGACACCCCGATTCACCTCATACGGCCTGAATACCTCTGCGGTCATGGGTTTTACCAACACCCTGCTGGAGGTGCTCCGGAAAGAAACCCCAACCCATCTGGCAGTCGTATTTGACACCGAAGCCCCTACCGCCCGGCACACGGAGTTTGAAGCTTACAAAGCCCACCGGGAGGCCATGCCGGAAGATCTTTCCGCAGCCATTCCATATATTTTCCGCATCATTGAAGGGTTTAATATCCCACTGATCACCATGGACGGCTACGAAGCGGACGACATTATCGGAACGCTGGCCAAACAGGCCGAACAAGAGGGGTTCACCGTCTATTGCATGACACCGGATAAGGACTTCGGACAGTTGGTTTCTGAACATATTTTTATCTATAAGCCTTCCCGGATGGGCAACGGGATCGAGATACAGGGAGTTCCCGAGATCCTCGCGAAATGGGAGGTAGAGGAAGTACACCAGGTGATTGACATTTTAGGCCTTTGGGGAGATGCCGTGGACGGTATTCCCGGGATCCCCGGCATTGGTGAGAAAACAGCCAAGCTGCTGATCAGACAATTCGGCTCCGTTGAGAACCTCCTGCAGCATACCGATCAGCTGAAAGGCAAACAACGGGAGAATGTGGAACAATATGCCCAACAGGGACTGATTTCCAAGAAACTGGCTACGATCCTGCTGGATGTGCCCGTTGCCCTGGATGAGGTAGCGCTGGCCGTGAAAAAACCCAGTCGGGAAGTATTGGAACCCTTGTTCGCCGAACTGGAATTCCGCACCATCGGCCGTCGCGTCTTCGGTGACGAATTCAGTGTAAACGAAGGTAAAGTCACTGCCGGTATGCAAATGGATATGTTCGGGACGCCGGCAGCAGTACCGGCACCCGTCGTCCCGAAGGAAGAGGAAATGCCGCCGGCTGCGGGGAAAAACGCGTCGAATACGCCCCATGAATATACCTGTGCGGATACCCGGGAGAAACAGGCAGAGCTGGCGAGGCTGCTGGCACGGCAAAAGGCGTTCTGCTTCGATACGGAAACTACCGGAACGGATGCCAACAACTCAGACCTGGTAGGCCTTTCTTTTGCAATAGAACCCGGCAAAGCCTGGTATGTCCCCGTTCCACCCGACCGGGAAGGATGTCTGGCTGTGCTGGAACTGTTCCGGGAGGTATTGGAAGATGACACCATCGGCAAGATTGCCCAGAACATGAAATTTGATATGCTGGCACTCGGCTGGTACGGCATCCGGGTGAAAGGCAAGCTCTTCGACACGATGCTGGCCCACTACCTGCTGGATCCCGAATCACGACATGGCATGGACGTACTGGCCGAAAATTACCTGGGCTACTCCCCGATACCGATCACCAGCCTGATCGGCCCTAAAGGAAAAAAGCAGGGGAATATGCGGGAGGTGGAATTACCACTCATCACGGAATATGCCGCAGAAGATGCCGACATTACACTCCAGTTAAAACAGGTATTTGAGCCCTTGCTGGAACAGGCCAATGCAAAGCAGCTGGCAGAGGAAGTGGAGTTTCCGCTGGTATATGTACTCGCCGCTATGGAACAGCAGGGTGTTAAGATTGACGTTCCCGTGCTGGCTGAGTTCTCTTCAGCTATTGAAAAGGAAGTACAGCAACTGGAAACCACGATTTGCAATAAAGCGGGCGTACGGTTTAATATTGCATCCCCCAAGCAACTGGGAGAGATCCTTTTTGACAAGCTGCAACTGGACCCCAAAGCAAAGAAGACCAAAACGGGGCAATACCAGACCAGCGAAGATATCCTGCTGGCCCTGGCTGCCAAAAGTGACATCGTACAGGACATCGTGGATTTCCGACAGCTGCAAAAGCTGAAATCGACGTATGTGGATGCGCTGCCGGCCCTGATCAATCCAAAGACCGGGCGTGTACACACCTCCTACAATCAGGCCGTGGCCGCCACGGGACGCCTGAGCTCGGCAAATCCCAACTTACAGAACATCCCGATCCGTACCGAACGCGGCCGCGAAGTGCGCCGGGCCTTTATTCCCCGCGATGACAACCATATCATCCTCTCCGCAGATTATTCCCAGATTGAACTGCGCCTGGTGGCAGAGATCAGCCGGGATGAAAATATGCTGGACGCATTTGCTAAGGGATTGGACATCCATACTGCAACCGCAGCACGTGTATATGACATACCCCTGGAGGAAGTGACTTCAGCCCAGCGCCGTAATGCGAAAGCGGTAAATTTTGGCATTATCTACGGGCAGTCGGCCTTCGGGCTTTCCCAGAACCTGGGCATCCCACGCAAGGAGGCCGCGGCCATAATTGAACAATACTTTACCCAATATCCCGGCATAAAGCAGTATATGAATGACACCATCATGTTTGCAAAAGAGTATGGTTATGTGGAAACACTGCTGAAGCGCCGGCGCTATCTTCGGGATATTAATTCAGCAAACATGACGGTCAGGGGTTTCGCTGAGCGCAACGCCATCAACGCACCGATCCAGGGGTCTGCTGCGGATATGATCAAGATCGCCATGATCCATATTTATCAGGATATACAGCAAAGAGGACTGAAGGGACATATGACGATGCAAGTGCATGACGAGCTGGTATTCGATGTTCCAAAGGATGAAGTGGCTGCGTTCAGGGAAATTATAGAAAACCGGATGAAAAATGCCATCAGAACCAGTGTCCCGATTGTGGTGGAGATCGGGGAAGGCCGGAACTGGTTGGAAGCACATTAAACGTGAAGAAGGGCCGTTAACCTCACAGGTCAACACTTCCGCCGATTTCCGGAAGATGCAGGGTTAATCCGGCTGCGGCAAACGCTGCTTTGGCTTCCGCTTTATCAATAGCGATGGGCGGAAAGGTATCATAATGAATGCCCACAATCTGTGTGCAGTCAATAAACCCGGCTGCTATGATCGCATCATTTACATCCATCGTATAATGCCCGCCTATTGGCAGGAAAGCCCAGTCCGGCTTAAAATCCGCTAACAGTTTCATCTCCATCGTTAAAGCGGTATCACCTGCAAAATAAATGGTTTTGCCGCCGCTTTTCAGTATATAGCCAACCGGAACCCCGCCATACTTTCCATCAGGTGTGCTGCTGGTGTGCAGCGCATAGACCATTTTTGCCGTTCCGAAAGAGGTTACAATGGTTCCTCCAAAATTCATATCGATGATATGATCCTGTGGCACACCCTGGCTGTTTATCCACGCAGCCGTTTCAACGACTGCCACCACCGTGGCCCCGCTCTGTTGTTGTATGGTAGCCGCATCAGCGACATGGTCTTCGTGAGCGTGTGATAAAAAAATATAATGAGGACGCAGGCTGGGTACATCAATGTTCTTGGCCTGAATATTCGGTGTGATAAAGGGATCAAACAATACGCTTACCCCGTCCAGGTCAAGTTGTACACTCGCGTGTCCATAATAAATAGCCTTCATAACAATCCTCCAAACATATCTTTTGTGACAGCCTGCATCTCAGACTGACTGACATTGTCAGCCTGTTGCATGGCTTTATTAATAGCCACCACCAATAACTCTTCCAACCCCTCTTTTCCGACATTTGCCAGAAATACCGGGTCAATGTGTACTTCCGTAATTTCCTTATTGGCGGTCGCCGTTACACGGATCAGCCCTCCTTCCGCTTCTCCGGTAACACTTACCGCGTCCAGTCGCCTTTTGATTTCCTCCGCTTTTTGCTGAGCCTGCAATAATTTGTCAAACATCTTTAATTTCTTGGATAAAATATGAACAGTTGCAAAATACAAACTCAAAAAAAACTGTGCAAGCAATTTCTTTGAGTGTAGCGCTATTCAAAAATAAGGCGTATCTTTAGAAGCCTGTAATTTGCAGGCAACACTATTTTTTGACAGAAGCACCGCACATTAGTATCATGAGTAATCAGTTTTTCAGAGAAGAAAAAAGTTTTTTGGAAGGCCCGCGCGCGCGATGGCGGGAATTGAAATATACCTTTGGGGTCATCTTGCAGTTCCTGAAAGGGTTCCGGACCCTGCATTTTGTCGGTCCGTGTGTAACCGTATTCGGTTCGGCCCGCTTCAAAGAGGATCATCCGTATTACCAGCTGGCCCGGAAAACGTCCGAGGAACTGGCGAAAATCGGTTTTGCCATTATGACCGGTGGTGGTCCCGGTATCATGGAAGCAGCCAATCGTGGAGCAAAGGACGGAGGGGGATTATCCATTGGCTGCAATATTGTACTGCCACATGAACAATATGCCAATCCATATCTGGACCGATTTGTCAATATGGAATATTTTTTTGTGCGTAAAGAGTTGTTACGCAAATATTCCTTTGCGTTCATCATTATGCCGGGAGGGTTCGGAACGCTGGACGAGTTTTTCGAAACAGCAACGTTGATACAAACAGGAAAAACAGAACGTTTCCCGATCGTAGTGATGGGTACCGGGTTTCACAAGTCTATTAAAGAACATATCGATCTGATGGCGATTGAAAGAACAATCAGCGAGGAAGACCTGGACCTGATCCTGTTTACCGATTCTGTTGAGGAGGCCGTCGAGCATATCAAACGGTACGCCGTCGAGCAACGGCACATCAAACTGAATCCGGCAACAGAGCCGATATGGGTACTGGGAGAAAAAAGGATAAAAAGAGCATAAGGATGGCTTTTTTATTTTTGGTTTATATATTTGGTCCGGCAGACCTGCTAATGGCTGTATAAACTGATAGCATTAACAACTATGATCATGCAACAAACACTTGGAGTAATCGGTTCATTGCTCATCAGCATAGGACTGATTTCCTGTGGAAACGGACAACAATCCGGAGAGACAACTACGATGAAGGAAGAAGAACATACCATACCGGAATATACCGTGATGGACCTGTCGCTGACAGATCTCAGCCTGTTTCCCAAAGACAAGGAGGGTTACATAGTGTTGTTCGATGGGCGGTCATTGGAAGGCTGGAGGGGTTATGGCCGGACGGATGTCCCTGCCCGCTGGACATTGGATGACGGAGCACTGAAGTTCAACGGAAAAAAAGATGACGAAAAAGACAACAGCGGGGGTGACCTGATATTTGCCCAAAAATTCGGGAACTTCGAACTGGTACTGGATTGGAAAGTAGCTGAAGGCAGTAACTCCGGTATTTTTTACCTGGCACAGGAAATACAGGGCCAACCGATCTATATTTCTGCTCCGGAATACCAGATACTGGACAATGAGAACCATCCTGATGCCAAAAAAGGTGTTGACGGAAACAGGAAATCGGCTTCTTTGTACGATATGATACCTGCCAAACCACAGAATGCCAGGCCGGCAGGAGAATGGAACGAGACAAAAATAAAAGTAGATAAAGGGACCGTCACTCATTACCAGAACGGAGAGCAGGTTGTACAGTACACCATTGGCACCCCTGAATGGACTGCCTTGCTGCAAAACAGCAAATTCAGTCAGGAAAAATGGCCGCTTGCCTTTGAGCTGCTGAACAAGGTGGGGGAACCGGGTTTCATCGGACTGCAGGACCACCGCGACGATGTCTGGTACCGGAATATCCGGGTAAAGGTATTGGATTAACTTGCGGAGGTTATGGCCGATTTTGACATTAGCTTCCTGAGTATACGCTTTCTGGATCTCATCGACATCCTGCTGGTTGCCATTATAATCTATTATGTATACAGCCTGATCAGGGGTACCATTGCTGTGAATATCCTGGTCGGATTAGGTATCATATACGTGATATACCTGATTGTAAAGCAATCGCACATGCGGCTGCTGACCGAGATTTTCGGTGGGTTTATCAGCGTGGGTTCCATCGCGCTGATCGTCGTATTCCAGCAGGAGATCAGACGGTTCCTGATTCATATCGGAAAAAACCTTTCCCTGCGCCGGAATAAATTCCTGTTATCCTTATTCATCAGCAAGCGGGAGGTGGAAAAGGACCACACCACCCGGCTGAAACCCATTATTGACGCCTGTCGCAGTATGTCGAAATCACGCACAGGTGCGCTGATGGTATTTGCACGATATTTTGATGAGGAATATTACCAGAACACGGGGGAACAGATCGATGCGCAGATATCCAAACGGCTGATTGAAACCATTTTCAACAAAAGCAGCCCGTTGCATGACGGTGCCGTCGTCATTGTGGATTTCCGTATTAAAAGCGCCAGCTGCATCCTCCCCCTTTCCGACAGTGATGACCTGCCCCTCCAATTCGGATTAAGGCATCGGGCCGGAATTGGGGTAACGGAAATGAGTGACGCTGTCGCTGTGATCGTTTCCGAAGAAACCGGAGAAATATCTTACGCGAAACAGGGCAACGTCAATATGAACATCAGCACAGAAGAACTGGAAAAAATGCTGAATGAAGATCTGTAGATCCCCTCTTATTTTGCCAAATCAATCACTTGCTGGTTCAACCGTATATACTCCTGGTTATTACCGGATGTAGCGATCTTCAGCCCTTCCTGAGCCGTTGCAAGAGCACCTTTCTTGTCACCCTTTTTCAACTGGATCAGTGCCTTCCAGTAACGCACATGCGCTGCAGTGGGGCTGCCTTTCTCAGCTTCATTGGCCCATGCAAGGGCTTGGTCAATATCTTTGTTATTGTTGTAATAATACTGTGCAGCCTGTAAATACGGTTTATTTCCGGTACCGCTCATCGCTTTATCGATGGCAGCCACGATCTCCGCATCCTGATCAGCAAGAATATCAAAGCTCACCGCCGTGTGTTCCCAGCTCAGGGTTACCCTGGCCGAGGCGGTCGTTACCTCAGAAAAGGAGATGGTCATGGTTTCCTGTTTATTGGCGAGCCGTTCCGGCTTTACCTTCAGCCGCAGGATATCATCTTTCTGGTCATAGGTATACGACCCCCATTGCTTGCTGTTTTTGTTCAGGATAACGGTCCACTCCTCCTTACCCGGAATGGTGAATAAGCCATATGTCCCTGCGGGTATATTCTGGTCTCCGATACGAACATCCCCTTCAAAGGCCAGGGTCGTTGCGTTATTGGCTCCGGTTCGCCAGATTTCCCCATAGGGAATCAGGCCTCCGAAAATAGTACGCCCCTTTACATTCGGGCGGGCATAGGTCAGCACAACTTTATGAATACCCAGATCCTGGGTCACCGTCTGCGCACTGCTTGCTGCAGGCAGCTTAATCTGGGCTGACGCGGGCGTGTTGGCGATAAGTGCCAGTGCTGTAATAGCACTGGCAGCACCATAGATCATTCTTTTTTTCATCTGTTTACTTTCGTTGGATTACCTGCGAAACTAAACAATAGCCTATGAACCCGCAAGCCGTTCGCTCAACGTATCCACACCGTTACAAATGGATCAGGCGACAGCCTTCCGTCTCCCGGCCCGATGTCCTGCAAGTGCATAGTATAATATGAACAGGTAGCACGGTACCAGAATCCAGTACGCCTGTTGGGGATTCATCTTATCGGCCAAAGCTCCGTAAAGCAACGGCAGAACGGCCCCACCGGCGATACCCATTACCAGTAATGAGGACACCGCTTTGGTAAACCGCCCCACACCGTCTAATACCAGCGGCCAGATAGCAGGCCATATCAGTGAGTTTGCCAATCCCAGGAGTGCGATGAAGAATACCGATACAAATCCGGAGGTGAAAATGGATAAGATGGCAAAGACAATCCCTAGCACCGCACACAGTTTCATGGCATTTTCCTGTTTGATAAAGCGGGGTATGGCGATAATTCCGATGATGTAACCGACCACCATGGAGACCATGGTAGCTGTTGTGAAAAACGGAGCCCGCTCAAATGGAATACCTTGTGCTTTCGCATAACTGACGATGGTGTCACCGGCAATCACTTCCACACCCACATACATGAAGATGGTCACAAAACCTAAAAGCACATGCGGAAAGTCAAATACGCTCTTTTTGCCCATATTGGAAGCGGCTACGGTTTCATCTTCCGCATCAGTGTCTATTTCAGGTAAGCCGGACCGGTTGATCACAAAAGCCAGGATGACCAATACAACAATGATCCCGATATAAGGGTTGATCACACGGGCTGCCATTTCGTTCAGCTGAACAACCTTTTCTGCTTCCGGCAGCGTGCTGATTTCCTGGCTCAGTTTATCGGCATCTTCCAGCCGGAGAAACAAGCCCAGGATAATCGGAGCAGCAGCCCCGGCCATCTTGTTACAGATACCCATGATGCTGATCCGCTTAGCGGCACTTTCGGCCGGACCAATGATCGTTATATAGGGGTTGGATGCTGTTTGCAGAATAGCCAGGCCACTCCCCTGCACAAACAACCCAAGCAGGAACAACGAGTAGGTACGGGTCATAGCGGCCGGAATAAAAATCAGCGCACCTATTGCCATAACAATCAATGCGACGGACATGCCGTTCTTGAACCCAAAGATTTTGAGCGTCTGCGTTGACAGCGGGGCCATTACAAAATAGGCGATATAGAATGCAAAGGCGACCAGGTAAGATTGAAAATGGTTCAGCTCACAGGCGATCTTCAGATAAGGGATCAGCACGGCATTTAACCAGGTTACAAATCCGAAAATGAAGAAAAGGGCACCAATAATGATAATCGGATTCACCCCACCGGATGAAACCGGCTTGTTTGTTTGACTCATACGTTTGTGTTAATGAATGATTAGTCTTCAAGCTGCCGGCTTCACCTGCCGCCGCCTTTTACCCCACAAGACTAATAATTATCTTTAACATTACAAAGAAGTGCCGGTGAACAAACGTTTGTGTGACCGATTGCAATAACTTAGTTTCCAAAAAGGATAAACAAAAGAAATGCCCGGGTACGATACCCGGGCATTCCAAAACCTAAACCTTATCACAAAACCATCTTTCAATGGCTAACTGATACTTTTATAACATGGCCGGTGGTAAAATGTTTTACTCTTTTTACAAATAACGTTCTGAAATGATATTCCGATGATGATTTAAATGCCCCGCAATGATATACAAAAACGCCCGGACGCTGATAAGGCGATCAGAAGCAAGGCCTTTCCTTGTCAGTTCATGATCGTTGAATGACTTGAACAAAAAAAGGTTTGACTGCCGTATTAATACAAATTCCTCTGCAAAACTGTTGAGGCTGCGTTCATTAAACCGTGCGTTTGCAACAAAATCCTCCTGCTCAAAACCTGGCAGCGCCTTGGTATCGTTCCGGGCAAAACACAGTGCCCGGTAAGCCATAATACGTTCCGTATCCAGCACATGGCCGATTACTTCCTTAACGGTCCACTTCCCTTCCGCATAAGCATATTCAGCCTTATTACGTGGGATTCGCTGCAAAAATTCCGGGAAGGCCTTTATCTGGCCGGCCAGCACAGTCATTACATTACCTTTCACCGTATCAACATAAGGGGTGTAAATAGCCGGATATTCGTCAGATTTTAGCGGGTTCATATGTTAAGCTACTGTTTAATATTATTCTGAAGGTGGTTCCTTTGCCCACTTCCGATTCCTTTACAAAAATTTGTCCGTTATGATAATTCTCAACCATGCGCTTCGTGAGTGTCAGGCCCAATCCCCATCCCCGTTTGCGGGTGGTATAACCCGGCTGGAATACGGTTTCGAATTTTGCACGCGGTATGCCTTTCCCTGTATCGCTAATATCAATAAAAATTTCTTCTTTTGCAAGATTCTCCGTGATCACGACATCAATACGTCCCGCACCTTCAATTGCATTCGCCGCATTTTTCAGGATATTTTCCAATACCCAGTCAAACAACGGGGCGTTTAGCATCGCTTGGGCTTGCATATCGCCTGAAACATTAAAAATAATCTTGTCGCTGGTCCGGACTTTGAAATAGTTGACAAAATCTGTTATTACTTTGTATACGACATGGCTTTGTAACACGGGTCGGGAGCCTATTTTAGAAAATCGATCGGCCACCACTTCCAGTCGTTTTACATCGCTTTCCATTTCCTTGATCAGGGGATCATTGGATACCCCGAAACGTGTCTTAACCAGCTCCAGCCATGCCATCAATGATGAAATGGGTGTCCCCAACTGATGTGCTGCCTCTTTGGCCATGCCCACCCACACCATGTTCTGCTCCGATTTGCGGATGGAATTAAACACGGTGTAAGCAACCCCAAGAAAAATACCGATCAGTGTCAGCTGGATATAGGGGAAAATACGCAGCTGCGTCAGCAGCAGGGAATCTTTGTAATAAATAAACCACTTTTCACCGCCATAGAGTTCAATGGCGATGGGGTCGTGCTGTGATTTCATTTCGTCCAGCTGCTGTCTGAAATAAATAGGATCATAATGGGGAAGAACAGCTCCCTGAAATTGTATGCTCTCTTCTATCCGTATATTCGTCCGGGTCGTATCCAGTCCCTTCCAATAAATGATACTGTCACGCTCATCGGTAATAATAGCCGGTACAGCCAGACTGTCGCGTACCTGATAGATATAGGTAATCAGTTCATCATTGATATCGGGCATGGCATAAATATTCTGGGTACTGATAGCCCACACTTCCGCCCGGGTACGCTCGGAGACGGAAAGATTCTCTACCAGAAAGTTAGTATACCACAGCGAAGCTGTGGCAATGATCACTGCAAAAATGAGCAGCAGGAACTTCCAGCGCTGACTGTTTTGATAAGGGTTCATATACCGTTTTCTGTTTCCAAACTTCAGCCAAAATACATATTTCAGGCAAAAAGTATCGCCATAAACGCATTTTCCTATCTTTGCGGCATGTCTGATGATAAAAAGATACGGGTACGGTTTGCGCCCAGTCCCACGGGTGGCCTGCATTTGGGTGGTGTCCGTACGGCATTGTTTAATTATTTGTTTGCCCGCCGGCACCGCGGTACATTTATCCTTCGTATTGAGGATACCGACCAAAGCCGCTTTGTACCGGGAGCAGAGGAATATATTATGCAATGCCTGAACTGGTGCGGCCTGTCACCGGATGAAAGTCCTGAAAAAGGGGGCGAGTATGGCCCTTACCGGCAAAGCGAACGCAAAGAGCTTTACAGCCAATACGCAGAGCAATTGCTGACCACGGGACACGCTTATTACGCTTTCGACACGCCGGAAGAGCTGGAAATACAGCGAAAGCAGACTCCTAATTTCCGGTACGGTCATGAGAACCGTATGCAGCTACGCAATTCGCTCAGCCTTGGAGAGGCCGAAACCCGCCGGCTGCTGGATGCCGGCACCCCCTATGTGATACGGATCAGGGTTCCGGCAGGCGAGACCATCAGCTTTAACGACCTGATACGTGGTCATGTAACATTTGACACGTCACTTGTTGATGACAAAGTACTACTGAAAGCGGACGGGATGCCAACCTACCACCTAGCCGTTGTCGTCGACGATTACCTGATGCGTATCTCCCACGTATTCAGGGGGGAAGAATGGCTTCCATCTGCCCCTGTGCACTTGCTGCTGTGGGAACACCTGGGCTGGAACAGAGACATGCCGGCCTGGGCACACTTGCCGCTGATCTTAAAACCCGACGGCAACGGCAAACTGAGCAAACGGGACGGCGATCGCCTGGGTTTTCCGGTATACGCCATGAACTGGACTGACCCCGTAAGCGGCGAACTGACAAAAGGATTCCGGGAAATGGGATTCCTGCCCCAGGCCTTCGTTAATCTGCTGGCACTGCTCGGCTGGAACGACGGTACAGAACAGGAGCTTTTCACCCTTAACGAATTGCAGGATAAATTTGATTTGCAGCGCGTGAGCAAAGCAGGTGCTAAGTTTGATTTTGAAAAGGCTAAGTGGTTCAACCACGAATGGATAAAACTGCTTCCGGACCAGGAACTGCTGCTACACGTTAAAGCTATTCTTGCAGGACATGGCATCTCGACTGACGATAGCTATCTCTTAAAGGTACTGGCACTGACCAGGGACCGTCTGACCTTTCTGACCGAATTCTGGGATCAGGCATTTTTCTTTTTTAAAGTACCTGACCTGTATGATTTAGATGCCGTGAAACCTAGATGGAACGAGCAGAAAACAGCGTTCTTCGCTGATCTGACTACTGGTTTTGAGGGTTTTGAACCATGGCACGCTGCTGAATTGGAGCATTTTTTCAAGCTGTCTGTGCAGGCCGCAGGATTAAAGCCGGGCGACGTTATGCTTCCGTTCCGCATTATGCTGGTGGGTGGAAAATTCGGGCCACAGGTATTTGATATAGCCGCTTTACTGGGGAAAGAAGAAACCATCAGGCGGGTCCGCGGATTCGTCAGTCAATTAGCACATTAAGCGCATGGAAAGAGAAAACAACCTGATTCAGCTTATAAAAAATCGCCGCAGCATTTTCCCGCCCAGCTTTTCCGATCAGGAGATCCGGAAAGAGACGTTACTTGAGTTATTAGAATGTGCACATGCCGCGCCCACTCACAAACTTACGCAACCCTGGCGGTTTACGGTTTTCCGGAAGAAAGGCCTGACAAAACTGGCCGATCAGCTGGCAGCACTCTACAAAGCCAGCACGCCGGAAAGCGCTTTTCTTCAGAAAAAATACGAAGCAACCCGTGAAAAGGTACTGCAATCAGGAGCCGTTATCACCATTGCCTTGCACAGCAGTGGAAAGGTACCTGAATGGGAAGAACTGGCCGCCGTGGCCTGTGCCGTTGAGAATTTGTGGCTTGCAGCTACCTCCGTCGGGCTGGGCGGCTATTGGAGCAGTCCCGGATTTATGGCCGGCCTGCACGGTTTCCTGAATCTCGCCGAAAATGAAAAATGCATAGGCCTGTTCTATATGGGCTATCACCAGGAGGTGCTATCCGGCACGCAGCGCCGCCCGTTAAATGAGGTCATCAACTGGGTTGAAGAATAAAGGAGATGGGAAGGTAGTGGTGAATCGTACGATTAGTCGTCTTTAGACCGGCTCTGATTTCCCTTAACAATCTGATTGATAAAATTACCCCAGGCAAAGGGGCTGAATAACGGGTTCGCATAATACTGATTTACTGTTCTGTTACTCAGCTGGATATGGTTTTGCGTAGCCGTAAAAGCATGCATTTCTTCTGCATTTCGCGGTATCGCTTTGGCCATCGCTACCAGGCTTTCCTTTGTCAGGTTCTTTTTTGCCAGCATGATCTCATCATCAGCAATCTTCATATTCATAAATTCCTGATTAAACTCATCAATACTGGCCCACGGAAACGGGTGTATAAACAGTTCAGGCAGGTTAATGGATTCCGGTGCCATCCGTATGACAGCAGTATATTTATCCCTGCCGGTCTGTGGTATGATCACAAACTGTTCCCTGTAACCTATTGCGCTTAGACGGATCGTATCCCCTTCATGGGCCACAAAGGAAAAAAAGCCCTGATGGTTAGCTGCGTGCTGCTGGTTCTTAAAGCTGATGTTGACCAGGGAGGCATACGGCACAATGGCGTTTGTGTCCGCGTTATGTATAATACCCGTGAACTGCAACAGCTTTCTCTCAGCCTGTTGTGCGGTAAGCTGACCGATACCTGCAAAAACACAGATACACCATACAACCGCCTTCACTTTCATAAACAATCTTCTTTCTTTTTCGGTATCACTCTATTCCAACGATGTAAAACTATTAAAAATCAACAGTCTCCACCGTTAAAATATGTTAAACCTCTCTCATCCGTCATTTTACCCGCCAGGCATCGTCGCTTTCGGATCATCCACATCTGTAATATTCAATGCTTCCACGGCACTAATCTCAGGCACGGCTTTTTTGATAGCCTGCTCAAGGCCTGCCTTAAACGTCATAATACTCATGGCACACGAGGCGCAGGAGCCAAGTAAACGCAGGCGTACCACATTGTCCGGCGTGATTTCCTCGATGGTCACATTGCCACCATCTGCTTCCAGGTAGGGTCTGAGGGTATCCAGTGCCTGTTCTACTCTATCGTGTAAACTCATTATCGTATAAAATGTTAAAGATGTAAAGATAACAATTTTATTATTATGCCTAATGGTGATCCTGTAAAAACTTCATCCTTTCATGTCTGCCCGTTCAGCTGACTGCTGAATGGATATTTGTTGTGCGACCTTCCCCGCAATGACCTTAAAAGCATCCGACATCGTACTCTCTTCGTCCAGTACAATGGGCAGGCCATTATCACCGGCATCGCTGATCCCTTTTACCAGTGGTATTTCACCCAGGAAAGGGGCATCATAACGTGCAGCAAGGCGCTTTCCCCCGTCTTTACCAAAGATATAATATTTGTTATCAGGCAGCTCCGCAGGAGTGAAGTAGGCCATATTCTCTACAATACCCAGCAAAGGAATATTGATGGTATTCATCATAAACAACCCCACTCCTTTGTGGGTATCGGCCAACGCTACATTCTGAGGTGTAGTGACAATAACAGCCCCGCTTATCGGATAGGTCTGCGCCACGGTGATATGTACATCGCCGGTTCCCGGGGGGAGATCCACGATCAGGTAATCCAGTTCACCCCAATCTGCATCGTTAAAAAGCTGTTTAACAGCCGTGCTTACCATAGGACCACGCCATGGAATAGGTTGGTCCGGATCAGTGAAAAAGCCAATGGACAACAGCTTAATACCATACTTCTCAACAGGAGCTATTTTTTTACTGCCATCCGGCATCAACGAAGCTTTCGGCCGGGCACCTTCCAACCCGAACATCATAGGCAGCGACGGACCATAAATATCCGCATCAACCAGGCCGGTAGCAGCACCGGTGAGGCTCAGCGCCAGCGCCAGATTGGCCGCGACCGTCGACTTGCCAACACCTCCTTTTCCGGACGCAACCAAAATAATATGTTTGATATTTGATAATTGGCCGCTTTTTTGCGCCATAACACGGGAAGTCATATGAACGGTAACCTCCAGATCCTCCTTAATAAAATGTGCGATGGCATTCCTGCAGGCCCGTTCAATATGGTCTTTGAGCGGGCAGGCAGGTGTCGTCAGTACCACCGTAAAAGCAAGTTTTCCGGGAGTAATTTCAATATGTTCGATCATGTTGAGCGTCACCAGATCCTTTTTCAGATCGGGCTCCTCAACATGACGGAGGGCATGCAATACTTGATCTTTGCTAATCATTACAAATACTATATTTGCTAAATTATTAATAACGGCAAAATTAAGAAACAAGGCACACAAAACTTGCCAAATCGGTGTTTTTACGAATACAATTGGAATATTCTACATTCAGACTACATTAAGTACGGAAATTTTTAAGGCACATGCTGAAAGAACTCGTCAGGAAAATCCGACCGAAAACATGGCGCATCATCATCTATATCCTATCAGGTTTGTCAGTTCTTTTTGTCGTCCTGGCAACAGTGGCCTATCAGAAACGGGAGCAATTACTCGCCAGCACCTTACAAAAGGTCCGGAAAAAAGCAATGTCAGACTACGGGATCAAGCTGGAAATAGCGCGATCCGGCTTTGCCGGACTGCGAACCGTTCGTTTCGATCATATGCAGTTGCTGCCCGAAAACAGGTCTGAATTAGCGGATATAGAACAACTGACAGTAAGTATACAGCTTTTACCTCTCCTGTTCGGCGACGTGAAACTGGCCGGTTTAACGGTCCATAACGCCACCGTTACATTGGAAAAAAAAGACAGCCTCAGCAATTACGACTTTCTTTTCAGGGAAAAGGGAGCTGATACGCTGTCCGGAAAAGGAAATATCAACCTGGCTGCTGTAGCGAATCGCATGCTGAATAACATCCTGTATAAGATACCGGAGAATATGACCATGCGTAACTTCCGTATCAGCTACCGGGATGACAGTATCTATCAAACCATACAGGTTCCCCGGGCAGATATTGACAACGGAACGCTATCCTCCACTATTATCCTCAATAAACAGGAAGCTACCTGGCACGCAACCGGTGAGCTCTATCCGGGAAAGAGGCAAATTTATCTGAAACTTTATGCAGACGGGAAAAAAGTTGAATTTCCCCTGCTTGAACGTAAATTCGGCCTGAAACTAAGCTTTGACACGGTAGAAACGCACCTGCAGAAAGTAACCTGGCATAACAATGAAAACCTGCAAATCAGTGGACGCTGGGCCATAAGAAACCTGCAGCTGAACCATTGGCGCATAGCGGAAAATGACATAGGGATCCCTGATGCGCACGCACAGGTTAGAGTAATCGTCGGAAAGGAATATGTGGCATTGGACAAGAATTCTGAGGTCAAGGTACGGAAACTGAAACTGCATCCATATGGAAGGTACACACTCTACCCGCGAAAAACATACGCATTTGGTGTAAGTACGCCTCAGATGGAAGCCCAGGATATGTTTGACTCGTTCCCGGTCGGGCTTTTTGAGTCATTGGATAATATCCGGGTGTCCGGTAAACTGCAATACCTTCTTGACTTTTTTCTTGATGATGCGCAACCGGACAGTGTGCGCTTTGATTCCGAACTGAAAAAGCAAGACTTCCGTATCAATGCCTGGGGAAAAACTAATTTTTCCCGCATTAACAGACCATTTATATATACCCCTTATGAATACGGGAAACCGATGAGGGATATTATGGTTGGCCCGGAGAACCCGGATTTCACTCCGCTGGATGAGATTTCCCCCTACCTGAAAAATGCGGTCCTAACGGCAGAGGATCCTTCTTTTTTCACCCACAAGGGGTTCGTAAACGAGGCCATCCGCACATCCATCGCTACCAACTACAAAGCAAAGGCCTTCAAACGCGGAGGCAGCACCATATCCATGCAGCTGGTAAAAAACGCCTTTCTGGCCAGGGATAAAACACTGGCCCGGAAAATCGAAGAGATATTGATTGTTTGGCTGATTGAAAACAATAGCGTGGTTACCAAAGAACGGATGTTCGAGGTATATCTGAATATCATCGAATGGGGACGTAATGTATATGGTATCGGAGAAGCTGCCCGGCATTATTTCGGGAAACAGCCTTCCGGCCTTGATCTTGGGGAAAGCATTTATCTGGCCAGCATCGTACCGCGTCCGAAAAGTGGTTTATATGCTTTCCAGTATGATGGTATTCTGAAACCCTATCTGTCCGGGTATTTCCGGCTGATCGGCGGACTGATGGCCGGAAGAGGTCTGGTGCCCGGGGATTCCACCGATAGCTATGGTATGTATCACGTACGTCTTCGCGAAGCCCTGCGGCCGGCTCCACCTGCGGTGACGGATACCTTGCAAATGCCACCTGCCATGGAAACTGATTTTGAAAAAGAAATAGAAGAAGCACGCAGCCTGCTTGAAAGGATCTTTGGGAAAAAAGAAAGATAATGGTTCTGTGGATAGCTCTGACACACGTAATATCGGCACGATGAAGATACAGATTGACCAGAAAGAGTTTGAACGACTGATTGAATACGATCAGATCAAGAAACGGATACGGCTCATCGGTATTGAGCTCAACGTCGCTTATGAGCACCGGAATCCGGTTTTTCTGGGGGTACTGAACGGCTGTTTCATGTTCATGGGCGACCTGATGAAGGAAGTGAGCATTGCTTCCGAAGTATGCTTTATCAAACTGAAATCCTATTACGGGACGACACGCAGTGAGCACACAACAGAACTGATCGGCCTGGACGTTGAACTCCGGGATCGGGAGATTGTTATCGTAGAGGATATTATAGATAAAGGTGATTCACTGGCCCATACGCTGGACATGGTACAGTCATACCAGCCGGCATCCGTCGCTGTCTGCAGCCTGCTGTACAAACCCGGGTCTGTAAAACACGTTTTTCACAACCTTGCTTATATCGGTTTTGAAATTACAGATGATTTTATGGTCGGCTATGGGCTTGACTACCGGGGTATGGGTAGAAATTTACGCGATATATATAAAGAAGTAACGGAAAACCAGACATCATAATAAATAGTGACTACCTTTGTTCTCTCATAGACAACCATGGCAAAACTGTCCGTTAACATCAACAAAATTGCCACTTTGCGCAATTCAAGAGGAGGGAATATCCCTGATGTGCTGCAAGCGGCACTCGCCTGTGAGCAGTTTGGTGCACAAGGGATCACCGTACACCCAAGACCCGACGAAAGGCACATCCGCTACAGTGATGTATATACCCTGAAGGGCCATATCAAAACCGAACTGAATATGGAGGGAAATTGCCGGGAGCAAAAATTCACCGACCTGGTCTTAGCCAATAAACCAGCTCAGGTAACCCTCGTTCCTGACGAACTCGGGCAGCTTACCTCCAATCACGGGTGGGATACCCTTAAACACCAGGATTACCTGAAAGAAATGGTACGCATTTTTAAGCAGGCAGGCATCCGGGTGTCCATCTTTGTCGACCCCGACCCCCAAATGATAAAGGCAGCTGCACTGACTGGTACTGACCGTGTTGAACTTTATACCGAAGCGTATGCATCCGGTTATCCGGTTAATCCGGAAATGGCGATCGCGCCTTACATACAGGCCGCTGAAGCGGCACACGCTGTGGGACTCGGGCTCAATGCCGGCCACGACCTTGACCTGAATAACCTGAATTATTTTTACAGACATATTCCCGGGCTGCTGGAGGTAAGCATCGGGCACGCACTGATTGCAGACGCTCTCTACCTCGGATTGGAAGAGACCATCGCAAGCTATCTGAAACAACTAAGATAACTGCCGAACCGGCAGTGCAGTTACCGGTAACAATCTGGTAAAAAGCTAAAACCGCTCCAGTGCAGAGAAGAAAAAGCTACCCTCCATTTCCGCGTTCGCATCAGAATCCGAACCGTGAATCGCATTTGCATCGATGGACCTGGCGTATTTATTCCGTATCGTACCCGCTTCCGCTTTTGCGGGGTCTGTAGCACCGATCAGTTTTCTGAAATCCTCCACCGCGTTTTCCTTTTCCAGGATCGCAGCAACGATTGGTCCCGAGCTCATGAAGCTGACCAGGTCCTGAAAAAACGGACGATCCCTGTGTATGGCATAAAATTCTCCTGCCGTTGGGGCAGTAAGCCGTACATATTTCATCGCGACAATTTTGAACCCGGCCTGTATAATATCATTTAAAATAGCCCCGGTGTGGCCGTTGCCAACGGCATCGGGCTTAACCATGGTGAATGTTCTGTTAGTTGCCATTTAGTTTTTATAGAAATTTGCGCAAACTTAGATAAAATTGTGATTAAATAAACACAATTCCGGCAAATCAGTTTAAACCAAAATTTTTTAGTAGGTTTGCAATCTTTTAACGGAATGCATGTTAACATTAGCGGCGCTGAAAAACGAACTGACAATAACCGGGAAAATAGTTATTACAACACACTATAAACCGGACGGTGACGCGCTTGGATCGTCGTTAGGCCTTTTTCTTTGGTTAAAGGCTATGGGACATGACGTGCACCTGATCGTTCCATCTGATTTTCCCGCTTTTTTTGACTGGATGCCGGGAAGGGAATATATACGGATTTATACAACGGACCGAGCGGCTGCTGACGCACTGATCAGCGAAGCGGACCTTATCTTTTGCCTGGATTTCAATGGTCTAGCCCGGACGCACGATATGGAGACCATACTCAGGGACGCTCCGGGTAAAAAGGTAATGATCGACCATCATATGGAACCGGAAGGTTTTGACGACGTGCGGCACTGGGATAGTACGGGGTCAGCCACCGCCCAGCTGGTCTATGATTTCCTGGTTAATCATATGGATGCACGCCATACGATCACAGCAGACATTGCCACCTGTCTGTATACGGGTATCATGACGGATACCGGTTCTTTCCGCTTCCGTACCACGACAGCACAGGTTCACCTGATCATCGCTGATCTGATTACATTGGGCGCCCAGAACTGGAAAATACATGACCTGGTCTTCAACAGCGCAACAGAAAACAGACTGAAATTCCTCGGCCACTGTTTACTGAACCGACTGGAAGTACTTTCACAATATAATACAGCGCTTTTTTCCGTTACCGCAGAGGATCTGAAACAGTTCAGCATTACGACGGGCGATACGGAAGGCCTGGTCAATTATGCGCTGTCTATCAGTGGTACACGTCTGGCCGCATTGATCATCGACCGCGGTGAGCGTGTAAAACTTTCATTACGCTCCATAGGTGACATACCCTGTAATGAGATATGCCGTAACCACTTTAATGGCGGCGGACATGTGAATGCAGCCGGGGGGAACGCTGAACAGCCATTATCCGTCGCTGTACAACGATTTAAGGACATATTACCTTTATATAAAGAATTTTTAACGTAATAATTATCAAGAAACAACAATGAAGAAAACAATTCTGATGATGGGAATGGCCGCATTAGCCGTGACCGGATGTAACTCATTCAAAGACGGCGAAGGCGGTTTAAAGTATAAAATCGTCAAAAGCAACGGCGGAGAGAAGCCACAGGCAGGAGATGCCATGTTTGTAAGCATGGTCATTACAACAGAAAATGACTCACTGCTGCAAAGCACATACGACATCGGCATACCTCAGTATATCAGTATTCCTCCCGACAGTATCCCGGGCCTGTATCCGGGTGACCAGCTGACCATGTTTAAATTGCTTGGTGAAGGAGACAGTGCGGTGTTTAAGCTGAACCTGGATACCATGGCAGCTAAAACCGGACAGCCCAAACCGGAGATATTCAAAGGCTCGTACGCCATCTTTAACATAAAGGTCAATAAGTTGTTCAAAAAAGGTGAGCTTACTGACAGCGCTTTCCGCGAACAACTGGACACCTATTACAAGGGACTCATTGAGGATATTAAAAACCAGGAAGAAGGGAAGCTGGAAGCATACATTAAAAAAGAAAAGCTGGAGCCTAAGAAAACGGAATCCGGCCTTCAGTATGTTATAAAAGAAGAAGGAACAGGTGAAAAAGCCAACAGAGGCGATACCGTTCAGGTAAATTACACCGGACGGCTGCTGAACGGGAAAGTTTTTGATACGAACATAAAAGAAGTGGCTGAAAAAGAAAATACCTTTAACGCTATGCGCCCGTATGAGCCCATGACAGTACCTGTAGGTGTAGGTGCGGTGATTCCGGGTTGGGATGAAGGCCTGGTTTTATTGCCAAAGGGCACCAAAGCAACTCTCATTATCCCGTCAATTTTAGCATATGGCGAGCAGGGCGCTCCGGGTACTATTCCGCCGTATTCACCGTTAGCGTTTGAGATAGAGATCGTAGATGTGATCGCTAAAAAAGCTGATACGGGTACAGACCCGCAAAACTAACCGGATTCGGATCACAGAAACGCCTTTTGGATTACCGGAAGGCGTTTCTGCTTAATAGGCATATCATAGTTTATGGTTTTAACGGATACACACACGCACATTTATTACCACGAGGGGAACGCATTGAAAGAACAGGTCCAGCGCTGCCTGGAACACGGCATTTCGAGGCTGTTTCTGCCGAATGTGGACAGTGCCTCCGTTCCGAAAGTCCTGCAGGCTGTGCATACCTTCCCGGATCACTGCTTCGCTATGATGGGGCTGCACCCCTGCAGTGTGAAGAAAGATTTCCTTACCGAGCTCGCAACTATCCGTGAAGTGATCGATGGACACCGGATATACGCCATTGGTGAGATCGGCCTGGACCTGTATTGGGACAAGAGCACACTTGAACTGCAAAAGGAGGCATTCCGCATGCAGGCATCCTGGGCTTCAGAGATGAACCTGCCCATTGTAATTCATTGCCGGGATGCTTTTGATGAGCTTTTTGCTTTACTGGAAGAACTGAAAGAGCTTAAATTGCGGGGTATTTTCCATTGCTTTACCGGAAACTACGAGCAGGCGCAGCAAGCTATCAGCCTTGGTTTCTTCCTGGGGATCGGCGGAGTGGTCACGTATAAGAACGCCGGCCTTGACCAGGTTGTGGCGCAGATAGACAGCAGCCATATCGTCCTGGAAACCGATGCGCCCTATCTGGCTCCTGTCCCATATCGCGGAAAAAGGAATGAAAGCAGTTACCTTCGGTTTATTGCAGAGCGGGTGGCTGACATCAAGGCGCTCCCTTTACATGAACTGGCGGAAATAACGACCCGGAACTCTGAAAAAATCTTTGGCATTTAGGTGGTTTAATCCTACCTTCACCGCATAAAAGGTTACGTATCCTAAGCTAACCAGATAGATGAACAATATATTTGTCATATATACCGGCGGCACCATCGGCATGGTGAATGATGAACATAGCGGAGCTTTTGTGCCTTTTGACTTTGAACTCATCACCAGGAACGTACCCGAACTAAGCCGCCTGAATTATCAGCTGACCGTACATTCCTTTAACCCTATTATTGACTCCTCCAATATGACGCCTGCCATTTGGGTACAGATGGCAGAACTCATCAGAAACAATTATCAGGAGTACGACGGCTTTGTCATCCTTCACGGCTCGGATACCATGGCGTTCTCCGCATCCGCACTTAGTTTTATGCTGGAAGGGCTTCAGAAGCCGGTGATCCTGTCCGGCTCTCAGTTACCTATCGGCGAAATACGGACCGATGCAAGGGAAAACCTCATCACCGCATTGGAGATCGCCTCCGCCAAAAAACGCGGACGATCATTGGTCAATGAGGTTTGCATCTATTTTGACAACAAACTATTCCGGGGCAACCGGTCATTTAAGTATAATTCCGCAAAATTTGAAGCATTCCGGTCTCCCAACTACCCGGTACTGGTAGAGGCCGGCGTACATCTTAAATACAACCACGCCGCGCTGCTGGATAACAGCGGTAAGGAATTCGTGCTTCATACCAAACTCGATAACAGCGTATCGGTCCTTAAACTTTACCCGGGGATCAGCAAACACGTCGTGAAAGCGGTATTGGAGTCGGATGCCCGGTCCGTGATTATGGAAACGTTCGGGTCCGGAAACACGACTACCGAGGCTTGGTTCCTGGATATATTGCGTGAAACCGTACGTGCCGGAAAAAATATCCTCAATATCTCACAATGCAAGGTGGGTTCGGTGGAGCTGGGTCGTTATGAAACCAGCAAATGGCTGAAAGACATGGGGGTACTAAGTGGTTTTGATATGACTTTTGAAGCCGCTGTTACCAAACTGATGTACCTGCAGGGAGAATTTGAACGCCAGCAGGATGTTGCCTATTGGACAGAACAGAATATCCGCGGCGAGCTTACCCATGACAGTTCCTCCTTGCAGGACTGGTCAGAGATCAGATCAGATCAAAGCCAATATCACGCCTGAAATATTTCCCTTCAAAGTAAATACGGCCTGCGTCAGCGGTAGCCTGTTGCAAGGCTTCAAAAAGGGTATCCTCCAATGCGGTGACCGCCAACACACGTCCGCCGGCCGTTTGCACTTCCCCCCCGGAAGCTTTTGTGCCGGCATGGAATAAAAATGATTCTTTTACATTCTCCAGGCCGGCGATCGGCTTGCCGTTTTCATAGGGTCCCGGATAACCACCGGATACCAACACGACCGTGGCAGCTGTTTTCGGCGATATGGTATATGCTTTTTCTGCCAGGTTTCCTTCGGCAACACCCAACAGCAGGTCTACCAGGTCGCTTTCAATACGTGGCAGCACACTTTCCGTTTCAGGGTCGCCCATGCGTACATTGTACTCAATCACATACGGGTCGCCGGCCATATTCATCAACCCGATGAAAATAAAACCTTTGTAAGGTATCCCATCCTTTTTGAGTCCTTCCACCGTGGGAATAATAACCCGTTCTTCCACCTTTTTCAAAAAGGAATCATCTGCGAATGCTACAGGAGATATCGACCCCATGCCGCCTGTATTCAGGCCCGTGTCACCTTCACCGATCCGTTTATAGTCCTTTGCAGCCGGCAGTATTTTATAACTGTCACCGTCGGTCAGCACGAACACCGACAACTCAATTCCTTTCAAAAACTCTTCGACGACAACTACCCGGCTGGCATCACCGAATTTGCCGTCCGCAATCATCGCTTTCAGTTCGGTACGGGCCTCCTCCAGCGAAGTGCAGATCAGCACGCCCTTTCCAGCCGCCAGTCCGTCTGCTTTCAATACAATGGGCAATGCCTGCGTTTCCAGATAAGCCAGTCCCTCGTCGAGCGTATCCCGGTCAAATGAGCGGGAAGCCGCCGTGGGAACCCCGTGTCGCTGCATAAACTGCTTTGAAAAGTCCTTACTTCCTTCCAACTGTGCCCCTGTCTGCTGCGGCCCGATCACAGGAATCCGCCTTATATCCTCCCGGCTCAGAAAATAGTCATGTATCCCTTTTACCAACGGTTCTTCAGGGCCGACCAATACCAATTGAATATTTTCCCGCAGCACCAGTTCAGCAATCCCGGCAAAATCAGTCACCCCGATAGCTACGTTCTGCCCATAGGCGGCCGTTCCAGCATTGCCGGGAGCAATGAAAAGTTTATCCGTTCTTTTACTTTGGGCTATTTTCCAGGCGAAAGCACTCTCCCTGCCGCCTGCACCGATGATGAGGATATTCATGCCGCAAAGATATTTTTTTTTCGCAATTTTGCAGGTACACATGGCCGGCATTTACATTCATATTCCCTTTTGCAAGCAGGCCTGCCATTATTGTGATTTTCATTTCAGCACCTCTTTAAGGTACAAGGAAGAAATGATCCGGGCCATGTTGCATGAAATCGGGCTTCAGCGGTCTTTTCTGGAGAGCCAGCCGATAGAAACCATTTACTTTGGCGGAGGCACCCCGTCACTGCTCAGTACCGGCGAAATCAACCGGTTCCTGGACGTCATCAACCGGTTCCACACAGTAGCCCCATCCCCCGAGATCACGCTGGAAGCCAATCCGGATGATCTGACCAGCACAAAGGTACGCGAACTGCGCCAGGCAGCCGTCAACCGCTTCAGCATCGGTATACAATCTTTTTTCGAAGAAGATCTGCGCTGGATGAACAGGGCCCATACGGCGGCAGAAGCTGATGGTGCGGTTAAGCGTGTACAGGATGCCGGGTTTGAAAATATCACGCTTGACCTCATCTATGGTTATCCATTGCTCAGCGATGAAAAGTGGCACCTTAATCTGCAAAAGGTCATCGCACTAAACGTCCCCCACCTCTCTGCATACAGTATGACCGTGGAGCCACGAACTGCGCTCGCCGCTTTTATCCGGAAAGGAAAGCAACAGGCCATGGACGATGAGCAAAGCGCCAGGCAGCTTATCAGCATGATGGAGCTCATGCCGGAAGCTGGTTATGAACAATATGAAATCTCCAATTTTGCCCGCCCGGGTCAATATGCACGGCACAACAGCAACTACTGGCGAGGCATCCCGTACGTAGGTATTGGCCCTTCAGCCCATTCCTACACAGGGGAACAACGGCAGTGGAATGTCGCCAACAACCAAAAATACCTCTCATCTTTACAACAGGGCCAGCTGCCGTTTGAACAGGAAACCCTGACAAAAGCAGATCGGCTGAATGAATACATCATGACTTCCCTGAGGACGAGTTGGGGGATGGACCTGCAGCACATTGATCAGCATTTTGGCAGCGATTATGCGCAACTGGTCAGGGAAGGGCTGTTTCCGTTTATCGAAAGGGATGAAGTCAACGTACAGGCTGACGTAGCCACCCTGAGCACCAGCGGTAAATTGCTGGCCGACCACATTGCTTCTGTATTGTTTGTATCAGCAGACTGAACTGCTCCCGCTCAGATTCCCGGACAAAGAAAACCACTGTCATGAGGTCGCCTAACAGCGGCTCACAAACGGGTAACGATGCGACGCAAACGATGCCTTGCGTAACATCCGACCCCCTTTACATGACGCAAAGAGCCCTTTGCACGGTGCATAGGGTTCTTTGCGTGTTACAGAGGACCCTTTGCGTCACGCAAGGCATCGTTTCCAAGCCGTAGAGAACCCTTTGTGTCGCGCAAAAGGTTCCCTGCGTTACACAAAGACCCGTTTGTGTGATGCAAAGGGTCCTTTGCGGTTTGCGGAGGCCCGTTTGCGTGACGCAAAGGATGCTTTGCGAAGATGAAAAGACAAAAGGAGGAAAAAAAGCTCACTTTTTAGTGGAAAGGAAAAATGAAAAGTGAGCTTTTTTTCCTCCTTTTATTCAACCAACCTTTTGTAGTATCATTTTGGCAAGAAATACGGCTAAAAAAAATTTAAGCACATAACTAAAAAATTAGTTGCAAAACTAAATTATTAGTTATACGTTTGTATGGTTGTATTGTTTATCGTATCTGACATGGAATTAAAAGAATTAACAAAAGCGGAAGAACAGGTAATGAAGGTGTTATGGGATCTGGATCGTGCATTTGTCAAAGAGATCATCGCCGCACTACCGAACCCCAAGCCAGCTTACAATACGGTTTCTACAATCATACGTATCCTGGAAACCAAAGGTTTTGTAGACCATGACGCCTTTGGTAAAAGTCATCGTTATTTTTCCCTGGTGTCCAAAGACCAGTATAAGCAATTCGCCGCCGGCAAACTATTGTCTGGCTACTTTAATAACTCAGCCAGCAGTTTGCTGTCCTTTTTTATAGAAGAAAAAAAGCTTGACCTGAAGGATGCAGATGAGCTGCTGCGGCTTATTGAAAAAGCAAAGAAAGGAGGGAAATCATGAATTTTCTGATGTTGGCCAATCTCTATATGGTCCTGTTTTATGCCTTTTACTGGCTATGCCTTCGTAAGGAGACCTTTTTCCGGTATAATCGCATCTATCTGACAGGAAGTCTGGTTTTATCTTTTATCTTACCGCTGATGCAATTACCCTGGGTGCAGGATTTTTTCATGGATTCGACCGTGGTGCAGGTAAGGGCCGGCTTTGATGAAGCATGGGTTATCACGCAGCCGGTATCCGAAATGCCAGTCCCTGTGGCCAGCCCGTTTCCATTGGTTGCCGTGATTTATTGGACCGGTACGGCATTAGCTGGTTTGTGGTTGACTTACCGTTTATTCCGGCTTCGTAAACGCCTAAACCGGTTTCAGGGGAACCAGGCTTATTCTTTCTTCCGCTGGTTGCGGATAGATCAGCGGCAATCCGGCGCAATGGATATATGGCGTCATGAACAGGTACATATCAGGCGGCTCCACAGCCTGGATGTATTGCTTACCGAACTGGTTATCCTGTTTAACTGGTTTAACCCGGTAGTCTACTTTTTTGCCCGCTCAATTAAACTGCAGCATGAATACGAGGCCGATGCCTGGGCTGCTGCATGTGCTGATGACAAGACGGAGTATGCGGAACTGCTGGTGAGCCGTGCATTTCAGGTTCCGTTGTATACCCTTACCAATAATTTTTATAACCGATCTTTTATTAAAAACCGGATAGTTATGTTATTTAAAGAAAAATCAAAGCAAAAATCATTACTGAAGTATGCCTTTGCAGTACCGTTGTTTTTGTCGATGATCGTTTTTTCATCGGCAGGCATTTCTGACTTAAAGCCGGCAAGCCCGCCGGCGCAAGCGAGTGATACCCATGATTTCCTGATGCAACTCAGCAAAAATATCAGATATCCCCAAGCGGCAGTGGATGCGAACCGGGAGGGAGTTGTAGGCGTGGCGTTCGTGAAAGAATCCGGGCAGCTCCAATCTGTAGACATCGTGAGCCGTGTCGGGTTAGGAGTGGAAAGAGAAATTGAACGAGTGCTACGGCTTCCAAGAACCACGGAAAAGCTGCCCGATGGTGCGTATTTTTTTCATGTTAAATTGGGTATTGATAAATCCCCGAGCGGACTTGATGGTGATATTCCTCAACAGTATAAAAATTATATTTATCTTAATGATATTCTTATCACTGCCTTTAAAACAACGAAACCACCCCGGCCTACCGCTGACAGCCGGGACACCATAAAAGGAAAAGCCAAATACGAAGGCAACGTTGATGTTAAAGCAGAGCCTTGGGGCGGTTTTGAATGGTACCTCCGGACCAGAAACCCGGGTAGTCAGCATGGAGCCGGGTGCTGACCATTCCGGTGGACGCAGCTCCCGCAGATGCTAAATAAAAAAGGGCGAACCTGCCTGAAACCAGTATTAAGTACCGGAGGCTGAATCCCTTTTTTCAGCCTCCAGTATCTTATTCCGGTTGACCTGTTCTTCCCTGATCTTTCCCAAGTGCGGTTCCAACTGAGCTTTGAGTTCATCGGCAGAGATACGATTCCCATCCGGATCGTCCAACAGCCGTAACCAGGGGCGCCGGCCTTTAAATTCATAGCTCCCGAAAACAATGACAGGAGTACCCTGCGCCAATACGTTGTGATCTCCTTCAAGCTCCCACATATCTGCCCAGTCATACAACCATCTGGCATCTTCTTCCAACAGCCGCAGGCAGGAATGAGACGCCGGTCTGCCCGGCATGGCATACAGGTGCCAGCCCACACCTTTCTCGTTTTCAATATTAAAGTTCCATTTCAGCAGCCATTCATCATCTACGGTACTGATATGCTCCTCTGCCTTCCAGTTGGCAAAGAATAATCCGGTGGGAGTCGGGTTCTGCTCCGTACCCATGCTGGTAGGTCCCCAACGCACCTGCACACCATTTTCATAAACGGCGAAGGCCTGTACCGGATAGGAAAAAAATACCAGCTTCGGGATACCCTCCGCAACTTTCAGCCGGGGAGGAAATGGTGTATATACTAATAGGTCAGGAACAACTGAGTCAGGAACAACCAACGTATCCGTGCGTTTCAGGTGGTGTTTGTCAATCCGGTTCAGGGCAAGCACCACCTGTTGCTGTTCGGAACTATAGCGTTGCTCAAAGTGCCTCAGCGCACTGTCCGGGCTGCCGGCGACCACCAGTGTATCAAAATTCCCTTTATAAGGCGCTATTTCTTTGTGAGCCAGTGTGTCTGTGCGGTTACTCTCTGTGTTGCCGGTGTTTGGTCCGTTGCAGGAAATATAAAACCATAATCCTGTTCCTGAAATAATCATTAAAATGAGTCGCTTCATACGTATGTTGTTATATGCTATTAACAGCCAAAATGTGTTATTGTTGATACAGGCCGGACATCAGGGATTTTTCGTAACTTGCATCCGTTTTAGCTATAACAATGAAATACATCCTGGCCTCAGCATATTTTATTTGTCTGTTTTTACCGGTATCCGCACAGAAAGTTCATGTCTGGTGCCCTCCGGAACAGCAGACCGATACACTGCTACAGGGTACGTTGCTCAATCGGGAGGAAATCAATCTGATCATCTATGACGCCCGTACAATCGCCGATACAGAGGCTGTGAAATGTACATCCGCAGCCGTACGTGACGCACTTGTCTCCTCATTGCAATCGGCATTTCCGGGAACCCGGTTTAATTTACTGGACTCTTCTGAATACCGGAAGGAACCTTTCGTTAGCGTGACCACTCTGAAAATCGGGATCGCCGCTTACCATTCAGGGCCCGGAGATGAGGTCACCCGGGCTGCCGGCCTTTCAAAGGAAGGTTTCTCCGTCGGTGACTTCCGGAATACGCAATGGGTCTCTCTCACGGGCTGCCGCGTTTCCCTCATCTCTCCGGGAGCCCGGCAAAAAACATTCACGAAGGACATACTGAATATCGTCACCCGCCCGGCTATCGGAGGCCTGCTGAGTGCCAGAAAGGCGCTTGCTTCATCTTACCAGGATGTATTGCAGGAACTGGTTAAGTTTGTTGGACATCAATGAGCTGTCGCTTCTCTCCTTAGTATAAAAACAGTCCGGGAGCAGGCTGAAGAAATATTTACAGATATATCTGCACAGTATGCATAAAAATACATACCTTTGCACTCCGACAAAGCAGTCGGAATTCACTTCTCTTTTGACGAGCCTTCCGACTTGTTTTATCGCCCGGTTAACTTATAATTATTTGCAATACAAATGCCCAAAAACACTGACATTCGCTCTGTACTGATCATAGGCTCCGGCCCTATCATCATTGGTCAGGCGTGCGAATTCGACTATTCAGGCTCTCAGGCTGCACTTTCACTGAAGGAAGAAGGCATTGAGGTTTCTATCATTAATTCCAATCCGGCCACGATCATGACCGACAAGGTCATTGCCGACCATGTCTATCTGCTGCCACTTAATTGCGAAAGCATTGAGCAGATTCTGAGAGAGCGCAACATTGATGCCGTCCTCCCTACGATGGGAGGCCAAACCGCACTCAACCTATGTAAAGAAGCAGAGGAACGCGGTATATGGAGCAAATACCAGGTCAGCGTAATCGGAGTGGATGTGGCAGCCATTGAGAAAACGGAGAATCGGGAAGAATTCCGCCAGTTAATGGTAGACATCGGCATAGGGGTTGCCAAATCAAAAATTGCCAATTCCTTTCTGGAAGGAAAAGAAGCAGCGCAGGAAATTGGCTTTCCGTTGGTTATACGCCCGTCCTACACCTTGGGGGGCACCGGTGGCGGCTTTGTACATAAAAAAGAAGATTTTGAAGCGGCTCTCAGCCGCGGCCTGCAAGCTTCCCCCACGCACGAAGTACTGGTAGAACAAGCCGTACTGGGCTGGAAAGAGTTTGAGCTGGAATTGCTAAGGGACAGCAAAGACAATGTTATTATCATCTGTTCCATTGAAAACTTTGATCCGATGGGTATTCATACGGGTGACTCCATCACCGTGGCACCTGCCATGACGCTGAGCGACCGTTGTTATCAGGAAATGCGCAATCAGGCTATAAAAATGATGCGTGCGATCGGAAACTTTGCAGGCGGCTGTAACGTGCAGTTCTCTGTTAACCCAGCCAATGAAGAGATCATCGCCATCGAGATCAACCCGCGGGTATCCCGGTCTTCCGCACTGGCTTCCAAGGCAACTGGTTACCCCATTGCCAAAATAGCATCCAAACTCGCTATCGGATATAACCTGGATGAGATCGAAAACCAGATCACCAAAACTACTTCAGCTTATTTTGAACCCACACTGGATTACGTAATCGTAAAGGTCCCGCGGTGGAATTTTGATAAATTCAAGGGAGCTAATAAAGAATTAGGGCTTCAGATGAAGTCGGTGGGTGAAGTGATGGCCATCGGCCGTACGTTCATCGAGGCGCTGCAGAAAGCCTGCCAGAGCCTGGAAATCGGCCGCCTGGGCCTGGGAGCCGACGGGCGGCAGAGCCGCAACCTGGAAGAGATCATGCACAGCCTGGAACACCCCAGTGCCGACCGCCTTTTCCATATCAAAGATGCATTTGAATTAGGCGTACCACTGGAGTCTATCCGAAAGGTAACCCATATCGACAAGTGGTTCCTCGTACAAATCCAGGAACTGATCTTCCTTGAAGCAGAACTGAAAAGATACCAGTTATCCAATATACCAAAAGACTTTTTCCTTACCCTTAAACAAAAAGGGTATTCGGATGCACAGATCGCCTGGCTGCTCGGTAATGTCACCGAAGATGACGTGTACAACCGCCGCAGAGAACTGGGCATTACCCGTACGTATAAAATGGTGGACACCTGCGCGGCTGAATTCCCGGCCATGACGCCGTATTATTATTCCACTTTTGAGGATGAAAATGAATCGATCAGCAGTGACAGGAAAAAGATCATTGTACTCGGGTCAGGACCAAACCGTATCGGCCAGGGTATCGAATTTGACTACTCCTGTGTGCATGGCCTGCTGGCAGCGAAAGAAGTCGGCTTTGAAGCCATTATGATTAACTGTAACCCTGAGACGGTCTCTACGGACTTCAATATGGCAGACAAGCTGTATTTCGAGCCGGTATTCTGGGAGCATGTGCGCGAGATCATCGAACTGGAAAAACCGGAAGGAGTGATCGTACAGTTAGGGGGACAGACCGCACTGAAAATGGCAGAAAAGCTGGAAGAGAACGGCATTCGTATCATTGGTACCTCTTTCGCTGATATGGATATTGCGGAAGACCGTGGCCGTTTTTCGGACCTGCTGAAAGAGCTGAATATTCCGTATCCGAAATATGGTGTAGCCGAAAGTGCCGAGGAAGCACTGGCAGTAGCCAAAGAAGTCGGGTATCCCGTGCTGGTACGCCCGAGTTATGTATTGGGTGGGCAGGGCATGAGCATTGTCATCAATGATGAAGAACTCGAGAAAGCCGTCGTAAACCTGTTAAAGAATCTGCCGGGAAACAGGGTACTGATCGATCATTTCCTTGATCGTGCAGAAGAAGCAGAGTCAGATTCCATCTGTGATGGCGAAGACGTACATATTGTTGGCCTGATGGAGCACATTGAGCCGGCAGGTATTCATTCAGGAGACTCCAGCGCCGTACTTCCTCCATTCAGCCTGTCGGAACAGGTTCAGCAGAAAATGGAGGAATACTCCGTTAAACTGGCAAAATCATTAAATGTAAAGGGACTTCTTAATATACAGTTTGCCATTAAAAATGAAATGGTATATGTTATCGAAGCAAACCCGCGTGCTTCGCGGACGGTGCCTTTCATCGCCAAAGCATACGACGTTCCTTATATCAATATAGCCACAAAAGTGATGCTTGGCACGCACACTCTTAAAGACTTCATCATTACACGTAAACTGAAAGGGTACGCCATCAAAGAACCCGTCTTTTCATTTGACAAATTCCCGGAGGTTGATAAACAACTGGGACCGGAAATGAAATCGACAGGTGAAGCCATCCGCTTCATCAAAGATCTGGAAGACCCCTTCTTCAGGCACTTGTATGCTGAAAAATCGATGTATCTAAGCAGATAATTGCATCATTCACACCCTCCGGACCCGTAACAGCTCCCTGTTACGGGTCTTTTTTTGTTTATCGAAGGATATCCAGTGCCATCAGCTCGTTCTCTGCCTCTTTCATCGCTGTCAGCATATGAACTGGATAAAGTTGCGGGCGTAGTTGCAACTGCGGAAACAGCGTCTCATAATAGCGGATACCCGTGATCAGGTTTTCCCGGAATGTCCGGAAATAGGTCTGCTTTTTCTCCGTCAGGTTTGCCGCATGCCTTTCCACTTCACGCTTCAGGTAGTCAATATACAGGCGGAGCTCATTTACGAACAGGTTCGGCCGGAATACCTCTGCCAGGAGATTTGTTCTCCCGTAAATATGGTCTATCATTTCCTTCAGCGAAACAAGCCTGGAGAAATAAGCCAGATTAGGCCCGGGGCAGATAACCACCGCCTTCAATTTGCTCTTTGGAGGCACTCCGTTATTCAGCAACGC
This sequence comes from uncultured Sphingobacteriaceae bacterium, assembly GCA_964546645.1. Lineage (GTDB taxonomy): Bacteria > Bacteroidota > Bacteroidia > Sphingobacteriales > Sphingobacteriaceae > A37T11. Next base: position 26,755 of record CAZJKM010000006.1, on the reverse strand, counting down.
GGTTACAGCCAGCCCCTCACAGAGGCAGTCTTTTACCACAACCTGTTCTTTTGCTTCCTGCTGCGCATGATCATCATTTACTGAGTCTTTTACCTGCTCCAGTTTCAGTTGCTGGTATTGCCTGGATGCCGTGCAAATCGGCCGGTCCGTAAATTCATTATTAAACGAAAGGAATTTACGGTGGCACGGACTTCCGGGCCGGTTCTTCACGATACGTTCCTTACGCTGTATTTCAGAGCTGCTGTGCCTGAAGTTGTGAAACGGCACGCCCAATGGGGATGCCTCACTCAGGTAATAATCTTCCTGCCTGGCAGCACACAGTTTCTCCAATGTATCCTGATCCACATTTGTCGCCTCCGGCACCAGGAGAAACGGGCTGCCCCAGCCAGCGTTATCCAATGCATAATAATCCAGCAGAAAGTCATTCTCAGCAGCGGAGCCGATACCGCCCTGCACCGTGATCCGTTGTTCCGGGGGGCAGCTGAAGCCGGCACGGCTCTTTCCTTTTAGTGCGGCTTCACAGATTGTCAGTAACTCATTATAAAGCGGCTGACGCTGGCTTTTAAATGTTTCCATGATAGGCCCCAATAACACCCCATCATTAATGAAGGCGTGGCCGCCGCAGTTGAGACCGGATTCGATCCTGAACTCAGAGACCCATAGCCCCTTTTTTGCAAGGAACTTGCCCTGGATCATTGCCGACCGGTAATCACTGACTTTAAGAATGATCTTTTTTGCAGGGAACCCTTCCTCATCCGGGAAAAAATAGCTAAATTCCTCAAAGTAGCCATATAACCTGGGGTTCAGCCCGGCAGACAATACGACGGAAGACCGGAGATCACTTTTGGCAAAACCCCGCAATGCTGACAGCGCATCCGAATACTCCGCAGGCAACGGGCTGCCATCCGGCGCATAATTAACCTTATCTACTTTGGTCATGATGTTTACATCAATGGCACCGGCTACCACCTGCCCGCGTAAATACTCCTCCAACTGTTTTTTTTCCGCAGGGGCGGCACCGGACATTTTCAGGTACTCCCTCCGCAAAGCCGACGTGTCGGGCAATAACAGAAAATACTTATCAAGGTCACTTTCACCGGTAAAGGGCTGCTTCCTGAGTTCCTCAACCTGACCAGAGACGAGTTCATTCAGCATATTAAGGTAGGCTGTAATACGGCGGGCTCTGCTGTCTGCCTCCTTCGCGGGGATCGGAATATACTCCCAACCCATCTTCTGTGTGTAAAACCGTCGCATATCCTCCAGGAGGATGTCGTCCACAATTGAAACAACGGAGGAAATCCCCAATCGGGCTACTTTTAATGGTGTATCGATCGTAAACCCCAGTCCCATTACAGGAATATGAAATTTGTGCTGCATTACTGGTCTGATTAGACCGCAAAAATAGCCGACAATATCAGAAAAAAATATGATCTATGTCATATGGTGGCCTGACAGGAATTACATTTATGAAACGGCAACGATGATATTCATGGTCAGCCAAACAGACCCTGGAATACTTCCTCTACCCGGGAGACGGGACGAATACGTATACGGAATTTTCCTTCATCAAGTCCTTTCATGCTATACGATGAGATATAAATCTGTTCAAAGCCCAGTCTGTCCGCCTCCGCGATGCGTTGCTCAACACGCGTTACCGGCCGGACTTCACCGGACAGCCCTATCTCGGCGGAAAAAGCGATGTGTGACGGCACAGGGATATCTTGTTGGGAAGAAATAACGGCCGAAATAACCGCCAGATCTACAGCCGGATCCTCCACCCGTAACCCACCGGCTATGTTCAGGAACACATCCTGCATACTCAGCCGGAAACCAAATCGCTTTTCCAGCACGGCCAGCAGCATATTCAGCCGCCGGGTGTCAAAACCAGTAGACGAACGTTGCGGTGTCCCGTAAGCTGAGCTCCCCACCAGCGCCTGCACTTCCACCAGGATCGGCCGGAGCCCTTCCATGGTGGCAGCAATGCCGATTCCGCTTAACGGTTCCTCACGCTGTGAAAGCAGAATGGCCGAGGGATTGGCAACTTCGCGCAAGCCGGCATCATGCATTTCATAAATGCCCAGTTCTGACGCGGCTCCGAATCTGTTTTTCACCGCCCGCAATATACGGTATATATGATGGCGGTCACCCTCAAACTGCAGTACGGTATCCACCATATGCTCCAGCACCTTGGGCCCGGCAATAGCACCATCCTTGGTAATATGGCCCACGATAAAAACCGGCACGCCGGTTTCCTTCGCATAGCGAAGCAACTCTGCCGTACACTCCCGTACCTGGGTTACACTGCCCGGTACCGCATCTACTGATTGAGAATGCAGTGTTTGTATGGAATCAATGATAATCAGACCGGGCGCGACTTCTTCGGCTTGTTTAAAGATTTGCTGTGTGGTCGTTTCTGTTAATATATAACAATCAGCAGACGTACTCTTCAGGCGCTCAGCACGCATTTTTAATTGTTGTTCACTTTCTTCTCCGGACACATAAAGTGTCCTCAGACCTGGCATATTCAGGGCCAGCTGCAACATGAGTGTCGACTTGCCGATGCCCGGTTCACCGCCGATAAGCACCAACGACCCCGCAACCAATCCACCTCCTAATACACGGTTAAACTCCTTATCAGGCATGATCAGTCGCGGTTCTTCGTGATATACTATTTCACGGATGGGTGACGCTTTGGTACTCCGCCTCCCGGCAACGGCACCTGCCCGCCAATCGGGTACCCGGTTGCTGCCTTTATCGGTGATCTCCTCAACAAAGGTATTCCACTCCCCGCAGGAGGGGCATTTTCCCAGCCATTTGGCTGACTCATAACCGCAATTCTGACAGAAGAAGGTTGTTTTTGATTTTGCCATAAAAACCTATAAGGCCTGAGCGACCTTATAGGTTTCAAACTTACAGTTTAATTTCCACATCCTTGGCATTGAGGAAATGAAATTCAGTCAGGTGATAGGTGGTTACCTGCTTTAGTTTTACCCACTTTCCATACTTAAAAAACCATCGCATCCTGCGTGAGATCAATCCGGAAGTGATATAAGCATAGATATAAGGATTTACACACAAGGTAATACCCTTTTCGTTTTGCTCGTTGAATATGTAACCCAGGTTACTTTCTATATCGTCCATTAAAACGATGCTGGACCGTATCTGGCCGGTTCCACCGCAAGCCGGGCATACTTCACTGGTTACAATGCTCATTTCGGGCCGGACACGTTGTCGCGTGATCTGTACCAACCCGAATTTACTGGGGGGGAGTATCGTATGCCTGGCCCGGTCAAGCGCCATACATCGCTTCAGGTGATCAAAAAGCTCTTTGCGGTTAGGCGCTTTATGCATATCAATAAAGTCGATGACCACAATTCCCCCCATATCACGCAGCCGCAGTTGCCGCGCGATTTCCCTCGCAGCTTCTTTGTTAACCTGCAGGGCATTTTCCTCCTGGTTCTCCTTATTAGCCGTCCGGTTACCGCTGTTTACATCAATCACATGCAGCGCCTCCGTATGCTCAATAACCAGATAAGCACCTCCGGCCAGGTTCACCGTTTTCCCAAACGCTGCTTTAATTTGTTTCTCAACGCCAAAGTGTTCAAATATAGGCTCTTTGTGCTTATAGAGCTTTACTATTTTTTCGAGTTCCGGTGATATATCCTGCACATACGCCCGGGTCTCCTCATAGATCATGGCATCATTGACATGAATGTGCGTAAATTCATCTGTCAGGATATCCCTCAGAATGGTAGACGTCCGGTCCATTTCACCCAACACTTTCTTAGCGGGCTCAACAGAGCGCAGGCGCTGGGTGAACATCTCCCATTTCGCAATCAGGTCAAGCAGGTCCTTCTGCAATTCAGCCACTCCCTTTCCTTCGGATACGGTACGTATAATTACCCCGAAATTAGCTGGCTTAATACCCTCAACGATCCTCTTCAGACGATTTCTCTCTGTATTGCTTTTTATCTTTTTAGAGATAGAAACCGCCTCAGAGAAAGGTACCAGCACAACAAACCGGCCGGCAATGGAAAGGTCGGAACTCAGGCGGGGCCCTTTGGTAGATATGGGTTCTTTAGCGATCTGCACCGGCAATAACATATTGCGGGTAAGCACCTCTGAAATCTTACCAGATTTGTTAATGTCTTTCTCGAGCTTCAGACTATTCAGCAGCTTCTCTTTGTAACTGCCGTTCTTTACTAATTTTGTCAGCTTGATGAGAGACTGCACTTGCGGACCAAGATCAAGGTAATGCAGAAAAGCATCCTTTGAATAACCCACATCAACAAATGCAGCATTCAGGCCGGGCATGAGCTTTTTGATCCTGCCCAAATAAATATCTCCTACAGCATAATTATTATTAACCTGCTCTTTATTGAGCTCGACAAGTTGTTTATCCTGTAGTAAAGCAATAGTCACTCCCTTTTCAGGGGTAGAGTCAATTATTATTTCCTTTACCAACAGCTACTTATATTATGTATACAGCGTATGATCGTGCCATATACGGAAGTTAACGAATAAGATTCACATAAAACGAATACACCATACACGGGTACCATCAATCAACAGGCAGGTGCATGGTGCAGATTCCTTAAACAATGCCAGGAGGCATTGTTATTTCTTCTTATGTCTGTTCTTTCTTAGACGTTTCTTCCTTTTGTGGGTAGCCATTTTGTGTCTTTTTCTCTTTTTTCCGCTTGGCATAGCTAATTTTTTACAGTTTTTTACTTTAATTAATTACTTATTACTCAGCTCTTCCACCTTTCGGTCAATGAACCGCGACAGGCTCGGATCGGCAGCTAACTGTTTGCTTTTCTCATAAGCATCAATTGCCTCTCGCTTTAAGCCGATATTTTCATAGCTGGTAGCCAGGTAAAACCACGACTCCGCATCAGACTCCACTGACAACACCGTTTTAAACCGGTCAATGGCTTTATCGAATTGCCGGGACTGCATAGAGAACAACCCCAGGCTTTTATTGGCTTTCAGGTTCTGCGGATCCTCCTTGACGACTTCCAGCAACAGGGAAATACCTTCCATAGGATTATTGCCTCCGCTTACATAGGCTACGCCTAACCCCGTTCTGGCGTCTATGTTATTGGGCTGCAGTTTTAATGCCTCTCTATAGGCCTGTACGGCCCTGTCATGAAACTCCCGCACCATGGCAGTATCCTGAAGGTTTCTGCCGGCATTTGTATAGGCATCCCCAGTCTTCAGCCAGGCAGCCGAAGATGGTTCCTTTCCCGCAATTTCTTCATATGTAAAAGCAAGCGGTCCGGGCTTATTGATATCGTCCCACCGCTCGGCCAGGGTTTTGAGCAATGCCAGCCGTTCCTCCTGAGATGCAGCAGTTAACTGATCCTCCAGTTCGTTTATCTGGTTGGTGATGGTCTCACTCAGTCCACGCTTAGCCGAACCGGAAACAGCTGTATATGTCAGAAACGGCTTTGCAGCCGCCGCCTCTTTGCTGCTGCCGGCGGCTGTATTGTCTTTAACCAAACCTTTAATAGGCTGTGCCAATAACGCTCCCATCAGTACCACAACCAGCACAACAACGATTATCTGTTTGGATCTGTGCATCCTTTCCGGATTAGCCTTTGCTTATTTTTTTATCTTATTATTCCCTTTTACTTTTTCCACAAATACTTTAGCGGGCTTAAAGCTGGGAACATAATGTTCCGGAATAATAATAGCGGTATTCTTTGAAATATTCCGGGCAGTTTTCTTTGCGCGCTTTTTAACTACAAAGCTGCCAAAACCCCTTACATATACGTTTTCTCCGTTGATCATGCTGTTCTTCACTACTTTGAAGAACGCTTCAACAGTCTCCTGCACATCAACTTTCTCTAAACCTGTTTTTTCAGAGATCTCTGCGATAATTTCTGCTTTAGTCATAATGTTCTATTGTAATCGTTTTTTATTCAAGCATCAATCCCCCGAATGAATTAAGTTATAAGGGGATGCAAAAGTATATCTTTAAATTGATTTGTTAAAATAAATTAAGCTTTTTTTTACAAAACACACTAACATACAATCAGTAAGCACAAAAATACAAAATATAACCGAGAACAGCGACCTTACATTATGTAACAAGTCGCTATGCATCTTTTCAACGGTTCCTATTTTCGTTAAGTTTGCAGTATGTTTTTCCCCCGTGAACTTATCCTTTGGTACCATCTGCATAAGCGTGACCTTCCCTGGCGGCATACCCGTGATCCTTACACCATTTGGTTATCAGAAATCATTTTGCAACAAACAAGGGTTGAACAAGGCCTGCCCTATTTCAATCGTTTTATCAATAGCTTCCCCACGATAGCTGACTTCGCTGCAGCGACTGAAGACGAAATTCTACGCTACTGGCAAGGGCTCGGCTACTATTCCCGGGCCCGGAATATGCACCGCACAGCCCGGATCGTTATGGAAAGTCACGATGGCATTTTCCCCAGTACCTACGCAGACCTGATCTCGCTGAAAGGAATCGGCAGTTATACGGCAGCAGCCATCGCCTCTTTCTCTGCCGGCGAGCCCTATGCCGTGATAGATGGCAATGTATATCGTGTCTTATCCCGGTATTTTGGTATTGATGAACCCATCAATACAGGCAAAGGCCGGAAGCTGTTTGCCGGATTGGCAGCCGACCTGCTTTACCGGGATGATCCTTCCACTTATAACCAGGCGGTCATGGAATTTGGTGCCCTGCAGTGTCGGCCGCAAAACCCGGTTTGTGGAGACTGTCCGCTTCATATCAGCTGCGCGGCACGCCTGACGGGCCGCGTGGCCCGATTACCGGTTAAACTGAAAACTAACCGGATCCGTGACCGGTTCTTTGATTATTTTGTCCTGCCGGACAATGACCGCATTTGGATGAACAAGCGGGGTCCGGGCGACATATGGGAAAATCTGTATGAATTTCCTCTTATAGAGACCGCCAGCCAACTGCCGTTAAACGAGTTACTGGCAATCCCGGAAGTAAAAGATTTGTTCGGCGATACCATAGAGGTGTTATCTGTCAGCCGTACTTACAAACACGTGCTCAGTCACCAGAAACTGTATGCCCGTTTTATCACCTTATCCGGCTATACACCCGCACCTCACAAAAACTCCGGATGGAATTCGTTTTTTACAAAAGAATTGGATACATTAGCTAAACCGAAGTTGATTTATGCCTTTCTGCAGGATCGGAAACTGATTTAGGTTAGGCTAACTGTATCGTATCGCGTTATGTCAGGTATCAATAAAGTCATTCTGGTGGGACACTTGGGCAAAGACCCGGAAATCCGCCATTTAGACAGTAATATTTCCGTCACCAGCTTTCCGTTGGCGACCTCAGAAACATACAACAAAGACGGTCGCAAAGTGGAACATACAGAGTGGCATAACATTGTCATGTGGCGTGGGTTAGCGGAAATGGGGGCTAAACAATTACACAAAGGTAAGCTTGTTTACATTGAAGGTAAATTGCGGACACGCACCTATAAGGATAAGGAAGGGGTCGTCAGATACATAACGGAAGTCGTGGCCGAAAACTTCACCCTGCCTGGCCGGAAAAGTGATTTTGAGGACTATGCGCCCATCCCTCCGGCAGCACAGGAACTGCCACCGAAAACGACAGGTGAGGAAAACGACTGATTATCCTCCCGCTAACCTATTGTTCCCATCTCCACCAATGCGTAAAAAAGAGCAGCCGTGTGCAATGCCTGTCCAAACTTATTGTCCAGCAGCCATTGTTTCACTTCTTCAGGAGATACCAGTATCACCTCTATTTCCTCCTGTTCGTCCAGAAATTGCTCCTGCACTTTTCTTCCACCCGTAGCCAGGTAAGTGATCGTTCTGTTGTTGCTGGTGGCCGGGTTCGGAAACAATACGGAAAGGCGCTCCAGCCGATCAAACGCGTACCCTGTCTCTTCCAGTAATTCGCGACGGGCTGCTTGCTCCGGAGTTTCTCCGGGGTCAATCACGCCTCCGGGAATTTCGAGGACTTCCTGCTCAACGCCATGACGGTACTGTTTCACCAGCACAAAGCGACCGTCTTCTGTTACCGGGACCATATTTACCCAGTCAGGATATTCCAGCACATAATAAGCAGGCACGGTATGTCCCCGGGGCATCAAACAAACATCTTTGCGCAGGACCGCCCACGGAGCCTGTACCAGGTATTCCTGCGATATTATCTTCCACTTCATCTCTTCACTATTTCCATATGCACCTGCAATCTGCTCACTCTCTTCGCTATACCTTTACTTATCTCCGGAAGCTTATAATAAATCCTTCATAATACGGTCTACTTTATCTTCCAGCTCCCCACTAACCAAGCCCGGATCATCTGTACTTCCCAACTGCTGCCGTACGCTGCAGTAAAATTTGATCTTAGGCTCTGTCCCGGATGGCCGGGCTGATATCACGTCCCCATCGGTAGTCATAAACTGAAGCACATCGGAGGTTGGTAACTCTATCGGCTGCTTATCTCCAATAGCGGGGTTATATGACTGCCGCAGCAGATAATCCTTGATAAGCACCACGGGTACCCCCCCCAACTGAGAGGGAGGGTTTGTACGCAAACGTTCCATGATGGCCTTAATCTCTTCTGCTCCGGCTTTTCCTTTCTTCGTAATGGAAATCAGCTTCTCTTTATAGCAACCATATTTCAGGTACAATTTGTCCAGTGCATCAAACAGTGTCATCTGCTGCGCCTTGTACCAGGCTGCCATTTCAGCAATAAAGGTACAGGAAACCACTGCATCCTTATCCCGTACCAGATCGCCGACCAAAAAGCCATAACTTTCTTCACCTCCTACAAGGAAGCGGGCTTCCCCTTCATTGGCTGTCATCAGTTCACCGATATATTTAAATCCGGTAAGCACATCATGGCAGGGAACTCCGTAATCGTCCGCAATGTTCTCAATCAGCTTGGTTGTTACAATAGTTTTTACAACATAATCCCCTGAAATAAGTTTACCGGCCTCCTTCGTCGCTTCCAATACATAATGTACCAGTAAGCTTCCGATCTGATTCCCGTTCAGCAATTTAAATTCGCCTGCACTGTTCCTCACCGCCACCCCGACACGGTCAGCATCAGGATCTGTGGCCAGGATCAGGTCAGCATCCCTTACCTGACCTTCTTTCACTGCCATTGACATCGCCTCTTCCTCTTCAGGGTTCGGATATACTACTGTCGGAAAATTGCCGTCCGGCATCGCCTGTGCTTCCACGATATGCACGTTACTGAACCCCCAGCGTTTCAGTGCCGCAGGCACGAGGGTTACGCCGGTGCCATGAATAGGTGAATACACAATATTCAGGTCTTTCTGCTGTCGCACTTCATCCGGCCGGAGCGATAACGCCGCTATACGCTCCAGGTATTCCAGATCCATTTCAGATCCGATATATTCCATATTTTCCGGTCGTGCTTCAAACTTAATCTGCTCCAGATCAGTAATCGCGTTCACTTCGTCAATGACATTCCGGTCGTGTGGTGCCACCAGTTGTCCTCCGTCACGCCAGTACGCTTTATAACCGTTATACTCTTTCGGATTATGCGAGGCAGTCAGCATCACACCACTGTGGCATCCCAGGCGACGTATGGCAAAAGAAAGCTGTGGAGTAGGTCGAAGTTGTTCAAAAAGATATACTTTACAATCATTCGCAGAGAATACAGCAGCTACGACATCAGCAAAGGCCTTCGAATTATTCCGACTGTCATAGGCAATCGCTATTTTTATTTTCTCTCCCGGATATACTTTCAGCAGATAATTGGCCAGGCCCTGTGTTGCTTTACCAATCGTATAGCGGTTCATGCGATTGGTCCCGGGCCCCATAATCCCTCTTAACCCTCCTGTACCAAACTCAAGGTCCTTATAAAAGGCATCTGTCAACTCCGTTACCTGTCCTTCATCCAGCATGTGCCTGACGGCGGCACGAACCTCATCGTCATATGGCGGCAACAGCCATTGACCGGCCCGTTGCTGCACCTGTTCATCCAATGTATTTAAAGACATAACGCTGTTACATTAAATATTCTTCCAATTATTTAGCGAAAAAACAAAGACTATACGGTTGGCTTGCCGATCGCATGCACCTTAAAGCCGATTTTGCTCAGCTTCCCGACGTCAAGCAGGTTCCGTCCGTCAAAAACGTGAGCGGGCTTCAGCATCCGGTCGTAGATACGCTCCCAGTCATACCCTCTAAACTCATCCCATTCGGTCAGCACAGCGATTGCATGGGCGCCCTCGCAGGCTTCGTACGGATCCTTCACAATCCTGACTAACCGTTCGTTCTCCTCTGTATTGCGCGTATCTAAGTAATCTAGGTCGGCATATACCTGCTGCGCCGATACTTTTGGATCATACACCGCGATATCAGCCTGTTCATATAGCAGGTGGTCGGCCACATAAATGGCTGCTGACTCACGTGTATCATTCGTATCCTTCTTGAACGCCCACCCCAGAAATGCAATCTTTTTCCCGCTCACGGTATTGTACAGCGCTTTGATAATCTTGTTTGCGAAGCGTCGCTTCTGGTGGTCGTTCATTTCGATCACCTGCTCCCAATAGTCGGCAACTTCGGTAAGTCCGTAGCTGCGTGCAATGTATACGAGATTCAGAATATCTTTCTGAAAGCAGGACCCTCCGAAGCCGACAGAAGCTTTCAGGAACTTCGGGCCGATACGGCTGTCGGTGCCAATGGCACGTGCTACCTCACTGATATCCGCTTCTGTATATTCGCAGAGTTCAGAGAGTGCATTTATAGACGATACCCGTTGCGCCAGGAAAGCATTGGCCGTCAGCTTAGACAATTCGGAAGACCATAAATTCGTTGTCAGAATACGGTCCCGCGGCACCCAGCGTGCATATATTTCTACCAGCGCACCGATCGCTTTCTGTCCTTCGGGAGTGGGGTCACCTCCTATCAGCACACGGTCGGGAGCCAAAAGGTCGTCCACAGCGGTTCCCTCGGCAAGGAACTCGGGGTTGGAAAGAATCTGAAAATTCACCCCGTTTCCGGTATGCGTAAGGATATCCTTTAGCGTACTGGCCGTCCGCACCGGCAGGGTGGATTTTTCTACTACAATCTTATCGTTTCTGGCCACCCGTGCGATCTGTCTGGCACAAAGCTCGATCCATTTGAGGTCCGCCGCCTGCCCTTTCCCCGCACCGTATGTTTTTGTAGGCGTATTTACCGATATAAAAATCATATCGGCAGATTCAATAGCCTTTTCCACTTCTGTCGAGAAAAAAAGATTACGCCCTCTCGCTTCAGCCACCACTTTGTCCAGCCCCGGCTCATATACCGGTATATTTTGCACATCCGGGTCATTCCACGAAGCAATACGAGCTTCATTCAGATCAACTACCGTCACCTTAATATCCGGACATTGTTTAGCTATCACAGCCATCGTGGGACCACCGACGTAACCCGCACCAATACAACAAATAGAAGAAATACTCATATGATTAATTATAGTGTTTAAACACCGTACCGGGGTGATTCCGGCCTCAAACTTAGTTAAAATACATCAACAAAAAAAGGCTTTCCTCTTGGAAGCCTTTTTACTATACTATTCATATATCGTTGCCCTAAAGTTCCATAACGAACCTTTACCGGCTTCTCACCGTATTCAGCCCTTCAAACCGGGAATTTTTGCTGATAAACTCCGGTACGATCTCCTTCATCTTACGAACAATAGTCTGCTCGTTGCTGCGATGGCTCAGCTGGATCAGCTCCTTTACCATGCGGTTAGCAATGGCATGTTCATGCCGGATTACCCGGGCAATACTGATTTTCTCATGATGCGTGGGCATCACCCGTTCGTCTGCATTCAGTAGTTCCTCATAAAGCTTTTCTCCGCTCCTGAGTCCGGTAAACGTAATTTCAATATCACGCCCGGGCTTCAGACCGGCCAGACGGATCATTTTTTCTGCCAGGTCTACGATACGCACGGGCTTACCCATATCAAAAACATAAATCTCGCCACCTTTCCCCATGGTACCAGCCTCCAGTACCAGCTGTACCGCTTCGGGTATGGTCATAAAATAGCGGGTAATTTCCGGGTGAGTCACTGTTACAGGGCCGCCTTTTTCAATCTGCGCACGGAAACGTGGAATGACCGAACCGTTTGACCCTAACACATTCCCGAAACGGGTCGTAATAAAGCGGGTCGTCATTTTATCACCCTGGCCATTTAACAGATGAAGGTGCTCCGGCTGCGCATTATCCAATGATTGGGTATATATCTCAGCAATACGCTTGGAAGCCCCCATCACGTTGGTGGGATTTACCGCTTTGTCCGTTGATATCATGACAAACTTTTCCACACCGAATAACACCGAAAGATCAGCCACATTCTTGGTGCCCTCCACATTAGTACCAATCGCTTCTTTCGGATTGTTTTCCATCATGGGCACATGTTTATAGGCTGCGGCATGGAATACCAGTTGAGGACGATACTCTTCAAAGAGACTGTGCATCCGTTCCGGGCTGCGTATGTCAATAATGGCAATTACCGTCTCTGCCAACGGATATTTCTCCTCTATTTCCAGCTGTATCTCGTGCAAGGGGCTTTCTGCCTGGTCGCACAGAATAACCTGTGCAGGGGCATATGGTAATATCTGCCGCACAATTTCTGATCCGATCGAACCGGCGGCGCCGGTAACCAGAATCCTTTTTCCTTTCAGATCTTCCCGTACACGGGTATTATCAATCTTAATTGGTTCCCGCTGCAATAAATCCTCTATACGCAGGTTCTTAATCTGTTGCGGCCTCAGCCTGCCGGAAGCCCAATTTGCCGCAGGAGGTACAGTCAGTACCTTTATATCCAGCCGCAGGCAACGCTCAATAATCACTTTTTTATCTCCATCGCCCAGCCTGTCGTTGACCAGCACCAGGCGATCTACCGCGTATTTTTCCTTTAGTAACGCCAGATCCTTAATATGATACACTCGTTTTTGCTCAATGTAGCTATTCAGTTTTCCACGGACAGTATCTACAAAACCTACGATCAGATATCGCGTATCCTCACTGTTTTCCAGCGCCTGCTTGGCCATGATTGCATTGCGGTCCGATCCATAAATGAGCACCCGCACCGTATTGTTCACAGCTACATTACGCATGAACAGGTAATACAGGTTCTTCGCTATTAACCGGAGGATGATCAGTGAAGAGGAGCCTATGAAGAAGTTAATCAGCAACACGACTCCTGTCTTCATGCTATTAAGACCCCATACCGGTTGGATAAATGTCAGCACAGTGACGAGATAGACACCTGTAAGCAACAGCATCGCTGAAAAAATCTTCAGCATATCCTTTGTATTGGAATAACGGATCAGGCCGGTATGTACACGCATGCTAACCAATACAGGCAATGCAAGCAAACAATATAAACCGGTATATATAGCGAAATGGCCACGGGGAATATCCGGAAAACGGAACTCCTGAGCTATGAAATATGACAAAGCAAACGCCCAGGTCAGCAACAGCATATCTATCAGCAGAATTATCCACCGTGGTACCGTTTTAAAACGTAAAATAAATTTCTTCATTCGCCTTTAAGATAGGTGTCCTAATAGCTGTACCACATTAAGTCCGCACAGGTCCGGGCCTAATAAATCACAGCGTAATTTCAGCAGGTATGCAACTAACAATAAACATACCAAAGTAGGAAACAACCTTTCGTTGTATAGAGTTTCAGTATGATACTGAACGAGACATCGTGTTTTTTTGCTACAAAAGCGGCAATTTATTTATACACAGGTAGACAGTTTACTGATAGACAATGGATTTAATTTAACACGGAGCCGACTGACCCAAAAAACATACAATCCGCCTCTTTCCGCACCAGGGATTACCCCACCCGCCGCATACGGTCAAGCTCTTCGTACACCGAGTTGTTACTTTTAAATTCAGGTATCAGTGTTTTCATCTGTTGTACGATCTCCCGGTCTGCCCGCTGCTGTTGGACTAAATTAATCAAGGCACTCACTCCTTCATCTACCATGGAAAAGTCGTATTCCCTCACCCGGGCGATCATTATTTTTTTATGATGTGTAGACAGGGTATTTTCCTGATTATTCAGCAGTTCCTCGTAGAGTTTTTCACCCGGTCTCAGACCACTAAACTCGATAGCAATATCTTTATTAGGTACCAAGCCTGACAAACGGATCATTTTATGCGCTAAATCTATAATCTTCACGGGCCTCCCCATATCAAATACATATATTTCGCCACCCTGACCCAAACACCCGGCTTCCAACACCAGCTGGCACGCTTCGGGAATAGTCATAAAATAACGGGTAATCTCAGGATGGGTTACAGTGATGGGACCGCCCTTTGCGATCTGTGCCTGAAAGCGGGGGATAACGGAACCGTTTGAGCCTAACACATTCCCGAAACGGGTAGTGATGAAGCGTGTTTCTGCAAAGACAGTATTCCGATCTGCAGCACGTTGCTGCAGCTGCCTGAAATAGGTCTGCACATATACTTCGGCAATCCGCTTGGAGGCTCCCATTACATTGGTCGGGTTCACTGCTTTATCGGTCGATACCATGACGAATTTCTCTGCCCGGTACCTGACTGCAAGATTAGCCAGGTTCCGGGTGCCCATCACATTGACCCGGACCGCTTCAGCGGGATGGTGCTCCATCAGCGGAACATGCTTGTACGCGGCGGCATGATATACTACATGCGGCTGAAAAGTCCTGAAAAGCAAATCCATACGCGCCTGGCTACAAATATCGCCAATAAACGGATGATAAGCCTGGTCCCGGTTACTCTCTTTCAACTCCAGATGCAATTCATGAAGGGCTGACTCAGCCTGGTCACACAAAATGATCAATTGCGGGGCCAGACGACTCAGCTGCCGTGCTATTTCACTTCCGATGGAACCCGCGGCGCCAGTTACCAGTATCCGCTTGCCCTGCAACTGTTCATACAAAGCTTTATTATCCAAACAAATAGGATCCCTCTCCAATAAGTCCTCTATTCGCAGCTGCTGGATTTGTCCGGGGTTTATCTCTCCATTGATCAACTGATATACGGGAGGGAGGGTCAGTACCTTTATACCTCCGGCCAAACACAGATCAACTACTTTTGCTTTCTGTTCCACCGGAATATTGTGTGTAGAAATGATCAGTTCATCTATGTGGATAAAATCAAGCAGTTTACCCAGTGCTTCCGCATGATAAATCCGGACACCGTCAATAATTTTACCGGCCTTATGTTTATCATCATCAATAAAAGCCAGCACAACCTTATTCATCCGGTGATCATGATCAAATGTCCGTTTAGCAGCAACACCTATGTCTCCCGCGCCGTATATTACCACATGAATACGGCCGGCCTTCCGATTCTTTACATACAGAAAGAATGTCTTAACCAGTGTCCGATAGATAGTCAGTAACAAAAAACTGCTCAGCGCATAGATAATCAGAATGGCATTTGACATCAGGGGAGCCTGATTAAAGGCCTGCATAAAACTATTTATCAGGAAAAGCAGAAAAGTCCCTACTAACACCGTAAACAGGATCCGTACAGAATCCATCGCGCTTGTATAGCGAACAATACCCGCGTACATCCTCAAGCGGAAAAAAAGCAGAGAGTTCAATGCCAGGATAATCAGTAAGTTCCGGTTAAAAGCGGCAGTCTCTATCCGATTAATATCAAATGCATAGCGCACCATATAAGCAAAGAACAGAGCAAGTACACAACAGCTGATATCAAGTGTAAAAATAATCCAGCGGGGAACGATATTGATGCGGTCAAACATAGCAAAAGGTATTAAATAAAGATATCCATGGCAGCCATTTAACTACTGTTTAAACACAGATTCACTTTCACAGGCGCTCAAAAATAGTCGTTTTTTTCAAAAAACAAAAGTTTATTTCCAATAGAGCAACTACCTGCTACCCTTCAAAGCATTTCAAATTGTATCACTTTGCTTCTTTATTGTTTTTTTTTATTTTATCTGTATTTCATTTAATTTTTTATACCTTCGTATTATCCCTGCTCTAACACATGATCAGACTTAAGGCATGATGCGAAAGGCCACATACCGCAAAACACGTTCATCAGTCACCTTATTGGCTTTAGGGTTTCTCCTTGTTGCCGTAAATTGCCGGAAAACCGTCGAAGTACAACCTGATCCGGATCCCGGCAAAACGGAACAGCTTACCATCACCGGAGTCTCCCTTCCAGGCAACCTGGATGCGGCAAAGAAAGAGGAGATTGTTGTTATCGGAAAAGGATTTGCGGCCGGCGACGTGATTATCCTGCATTCAACAAACACGGCCGGACGCGAATACACGACCACAGTCATGTCGGTTAATGACCAGTCGGTCACCTTTACATTGCCGTCAACCGTCGAGTCAGACCGGTACCGGGTGATCGTCCGGCGGGGAGAGAAGGAGTTGGTTCTCGGAACCTGTACGATTAACATCGTTTTCAACTCCCGTATCCCGGATAAAGAAGGAATGACCATAAAAGGAGTCGTTCATGCAGCGGGAAAAGGAGTCGCGGATGTGGTTGTTTCGGACGGGTTTGAAGTAACCAAAACAGATGAGAGCGGCATTTATTATCTTCCTTCCAACAAGCGCAGCGGATATATCTTCATCTCCGTACCAGGCAACTATGAAGTCACCTATCAGGGAAAAGCTCCGCTTTTCTTCAGACGTGTGCAAGTAGGCAGCACGGTGGACATCAGGGATTTTGCCCTGACGCCAGTAAATAATGACCGTCATGTGGTCGTGGCTTTGGCAGATATGCACCTGGCCAACCGTAATAACGACCTGCAGCAATTTGGAAGCGGATTCCTGGCAGATGCCAACACATTGATCCGGTCGTATCAGCAGAATGGGGGAAAAGTTTACGGATTAACCCTTGGGGATATGACCTGGGAAACCTACTGGTATACGAATAATTATGATTTGGTCAATTATATAGAACAAATGAACCGCCTGGAATGCCCGGTTTTTCATGTCATGGGCAATCATGACCATGACCCATACCATGCCAATGACTGGTATGCAGAAGGGAAATACCGGTCCGTTATCGGCCCTACGTATTATTCATTTAATCTGGGGAAGGTACATTACATCGTACTCGATAATACCAATTATGTCAATACGGGGGGTATTCATGGCATATCCGGTGACCGCACCTACCATGCAACGATCGTTCAGGACCAAATGGAATGGCTGAAAAGAGATCTGGCGACCATTGAAGACAAAAATGCTCCGCTTGTCATCGCTATGCATATACAGTTATACAACAATCCCTCCCTTAACGCTTCCGGACAGCCGGCCAGCTCTCTGCGTCTAAGTAATTCCAATGAATTTCTGGCGGCCCTTAACGGTTTCAGCAACATACACATCCTCAGTGGCCATACCCATATTAATTATACGGTGGAACCCTCTCCATCACTCATGGAACATAACACGGCTGCCATTTCGGCTACCTGGTGGTGGACCGGCAGAAACGGCTATGCGAATAATCACATTTGTAAGGACGGAAGTCCCGGCGGTTATGGCGTGTGGGAAATCACCGGCAACGACCTGAAATGGTATTACAAAAGTATCGGTTATGACCGGAATTACCAATTCAGGGCTTATGACCGGAACACCGTGCATATCACCGCCGCCAAACATGCGCCCGCCTCCACCGATGCGGCTCTTGCTCCCTATGCAGGAGAATACGCGACCGCCAGCACCAATAATGAGATCCTTATCAATGTATGGGGATACGATGAAAAATGGAAAGTGGAAGTAACCGAGGAAGGCCGGCCGCTAAGTGTCACCCGTGTATATGTGACGGATCCGCTTCACATCATTTCCTACTCCGCCAAACGGCTCCAGGCAGGAGCTGAACCTACCAGTTCGTTTGTTACCGGTAGGACAGCCCATATGTTTAAAGCCCATGCCTCTTCCGCTACGAGTCCCATTCAGATAACGGTCACTGACCGCTTCGGGCAGGCCTATACCGAAACGATGACTCGGCCGAAGGACTTCACCTATTCCATGAAGTGATCAGTTGCCACTCTGGGTGCTGTCACTGCTGTCAGGTGCTTTTTCAATCAATTCCATGAACTGATCCAGCTTCGGTGTAATAATGATCTGCGTGCGACGATTCCGGATTCTTCCGGCATCGGTGCTATTATCCGCGACAGGGTTATATTCTCCCCTTCCTCCGGCGGTAAGCCGCTTCGGATCCACACCATAACTACTCTGCAGGGCCTGTACAACAGACGATGCCCTTAACGCACTCAGGTCCCAGTTGTTACGGATATTCGGCCGGGCAATAGGCACATTATCTGTATTACCTTCAATCAGCACATCGTAGTCTTTATAATCTTTAATGATTTTGGCAATTTTTGCCAGTGTTTCGCCAGCCCTTTCAGAGATCTCATAACTTCCCGACTTATATAACATATTATCTGAGAGCGATATGTAAACCACCCCCTTCAACACCTGCACGTCCACATCCCGCATTTCCTCCCGGCTCAGCGAACGGGTCAGGTTGTTGGTAAGCACCATATTAAGTGAGTCGCTCTTATTCTTCGTATTAACGAGATGCTGAATATACTTGTTGGAGGCATTGATCTCATCCACCAGCTTAGAGATATTCACATTTCCCTGGCTGGAGGAAGTGAGGCATTTATCCAGCGCTGCCTGGAGCGAGGAGACATTGGCCCGTTCCGAGGCAATCTGATCTTCCAGGCTTTTTACCCGGGAAGTTGCCCCTGCAAGTTCACGCTGCACATCCTGATACCTTTTACTAACCTCCTGTTCCTTGACCCGCAACTCATCGTAATTGGTCTGTAACGTATGATAAGCTTTTTTGCTGACACACCCCTGGGTGAACAGCGCGACCGCCGTTAAGGCCGCTAGTGCATATACCTGAATTTTCATAACATTCCTGTCAATATTCCCTGCCCAAAGATCATTCATTTTCCCATATAATACAATAATATCCGGCTCTTTGTTTGCCGGCTAAACATAACACATAGCAGACCCCTCGTCATTATCGCATCGGCCTGGCATACAAAAACCACATAAAATATGTATCTTAGTTCCGTTAACATACAAGTAAGATCCTTCATTAATGGAACTACTGATCATTGCTCTGCTTATTTTACTCAATGGCATTTTCTCCATGAGCGAGATCGCATTGGTTTCTTCACGGAAATTCAGGCTGGAAAGTGCTGCCAGAAAAGGGAATAAAGGTGCAAAAAAAGCATTGAACCTGGCCCAAAATCCCAACACCTTTCTGTCCACGGTACAGGTTGGCATCACGCTGATCGGTATCCTAACCGGTATTTTCAGCGGACAGAAGCTTACATCGGATATGGCAGCCTGGTTCAGCAAAATCCCGTTCCTCGCCGCACAGGCCGACTCCCTTGCTGTTATTACCATTGTCGTTCTGATCACCTATACGACCATTGTGTTCGGCGAACTGATCCCGAAAAGACTGGGGCTGAGCGCACCCGAGCGTGTTTCTGCCATCATCGCACTACCCATGAGCGTACTTTCTGCCATCGCACGGCCATTGATCTGGCTGCTTGCCAAAACCACTGATTTCTTTTTCGCCCTATTCGGCGTACGCGAAAAACAGGGTGGCATTGTTACAGAAGAAGAGATTAAAGAGATCGTGAGACAAAGTGCGGAGGGTGGCGAGATCGAAGAAATTGAACAGGACATGGTTAAACGGGTATTCTCCCTGGGTGACCGCCGTGCAGGCGAACTAATGACCCATCGCAACAACCTGATCTGGATTGAACTGAGCGAACCACCCGACTCCATCCGGGAAAAAGTCAATACCTATCCCTATTCCGCGTATCCTGTCTGTGACCAGTCCCCCGAAAACCTGCTGGGCACCGTCTCACTGAAACAACTCTTCCGGCACCTGTTCTCATCTGATCGGGATTTCCGGATTTCCGGCATACTGGATACACCGCTTTATCTCCCAGAGAACATGGCTGCCTACCGCGTGCTGGAGCAGTTCAGGACCCACGGAAAGCATCATGCCATGGTGGTGGATGAATACGGCTCTATAGAAGGTATGATTACCATGAATGATGTGATGGAAGAATTGATCGGTGAGGTGATGGAAGAGCATCCGGACGAGTACCAGATCGTGGCACGTGATGATGGCTCCTGGCTGGTCGACGGACAGTTTCCTTACTTCGAGCTACTGGAATTCCTGGAGGTAAATGGCGACCGGCAGGCAACGGGTTTTACAACAGTGGGGGGCCTGTTCATTTCCCTGGCGAACCGTATCCCCCGAACAGGAGAGAAAATCACCTGGCGAGGGTACCAACTGGAGGTTATTGATATGGACGGACAACGCATTGATAAGGTGCTGATCACCTCCCTGTCCGATAATTAAAAAATTCCGGCAATTAAAAACCGATCGCGGGGTCAGGTTGTTATATCTCTGTGATAAACCAGAAGTATTCATTTTAATCTGAATAGTTATGCGGTTCGAAAAAGTAACACCATCCATCCTGCTCCAGCTGAAAGCGCAGGGGTATGATCTGCTGACAGCGATGTCTTCCCCCGACGGAGAATATCCTGCGTTCCGTCCAATCCGCATAAATGATGTGTGGGAATATACCCGCCGGCATGCTTCTCATATGGTGCAGCCGATATTGGTTATCCAGGATATGCTGGACAATCACACCGGAAGTGACTCCGGAGGATTTATCCTTATCGGATAAGCATCTATTCCACGGCATTCATCAGGTTGTCGATGGTGGGGTTAACCGGAGAATCCGGAGGATGATGAATTCAGCGGGACGTACCACGGCAAGGCCAAACTCCACGATCCTCCGCCCTTCTTTTACATCTTTTTCCGTCATCGTTGCTCCCAACCCCACCCGTACGAAAAAAGCATCCTCCGGCCTGGGACCCACCAAAGCCCCGTCACGCCATTTACGGGTCAGATAGTCTTCGACCATGGCACGTATCCTGAGCCAGGAGGCCGGGTCATTGGGTTCGGAAGCCAACTGATCCAGGGATTTCCCGACAGATTCCTCCACCATATTGCAGAAACGCCGGACATGGAGATAACGCCATTCGGCATCATTCCCTGCAAGTGTCCGCGCCCCCCATACCCGTACTCCCCGGCCAGTAAAAAAACGAATCGTGTTGATAGACTTCCCGGATTCGGCATCCACCTGCAGGACTTCCTGTTGCCGGACAGAGATCATCACCTCCGGTGCATCAACAGCATACACGGGCTCATTGGCAGGTGCTTTCCATACGCCTCTTCTGCTATCCACCCGCGTACAAACACCGGCAACCGCCGGCGACGGTGGCAGCACTACACGTTCGCTGCGGAATCCTTCCTGTATCCGTAAAAATAACGGAGAATCCGTACGGACCGTCTGCAACAGCATGCCGTCTGCATACACCGGCTCGCTTTTCGTCGCCCCCTCTTCCACTTCATAGGCCAGCGTAACCCCGGCAAGGTTGTACAGCGGGCTGTACGAACTAATAAGGTTGGGATAATACGCCGCCGCATACCTGTTTTCCGCAACAGAGAGCGCGGCATCACGGATAGTCTGTATATCCGTGTCAAACGGATCGACCAGCGCAATACGGTCCTTTAACATAGAAGCCTGCCGGATCATCCCATTCACAACAGCGGTATACGCACGTTCCGGCACTTCTCCGCTACGGGCATAAGCCGCTTCCGGCACAGACAGTAACGTCACCTCATCCACACCGCCGGCCACCCCCAGCCCTGCCAGCAGCACCGCTGCATCCACCACCTGGTTCCGGCAGATACCTGCAGCAATGATATAACAGCTACTGCCTCCGTTGTCGTAGAAATGGCGGACGGCGTAATACAGGTTATACACCGGCTTTTTAGCCGTGTCAGGAACGACACGCACGTCAAACACCTGGTTTCCGAAATCCTTTACATGGATGGAAACGTAATCGCCCGGAACCGGCGCCGGACCACCATACAGCTCCTCATACTCCCGGAGGCTGCTGATTTTTACAGCTGCCTGTACCAGGTCCTCCGGTTGATCCTTTATGGCCTTTTCGGTATAACCAATAAACGCCGGGACAGCGGTGGGTACTTCATACACCACTGGCGGAAGATGAGGAACTTCCTGTACGTACACGCCCGGTGGAGAATATTTTGCTGCCATCCTTCCTGAGTTTCAGTATCTGATTAACTATCCGGTAAAAATACACATCCTCCGGCATTTTCGTACGCTTCCCTTCGGTCAATCTGCCGCGCTGTCTCCGCGCCCAATATAAAAAATTATTTCAATCCACCAAGAACTCCCGCCGAAAACGTACTACCACCGCCCGAAATACACTTTCCGTCGGGTAAACGCCCAATTGGGCGTTTACCCGACGGAAACACCCGTTCAGCCCCCGGAAAGCGGTTTTCGGCGGGAGTTCTTGGCTATATGCATCCTGTATGTGCATGTTTGCCACCATCAGCGCCATGGTACCGGGTTGCTGGCAAGGGGAGTCCGAAAACCCTGAACAGAGTAGGGTATACCAAAATTGTTTTTTATGAGAACAATAGTGATCAGAAAGAAAGCAACGGAACCACAGCTGATCCGCAAGCCCCAATCGGGGCATCAGGCTGCGCCGACCTACGACGACGATCCGAAGTGTGATCTCTGGCTGGCTCCATAGCGCCGCTGCTTTCACAGGCGGGGTAGCAGCATAAGCACCCCGCCTTTTCTCATACAACAAAAATCCTTTTCAATGATGGAAACTTACCACACACACAAACAGCAAATTATCCGTAAAATAGACGGCATACCGATGTTCTCCTCCCAAACCTGGTTCCGGCGGTTTGCCTTTTTCAGTGCCAGCCTGGGCTATTATATGCCTGCCATCCCCTACCAGGAGCACCTCCCCTTATTCCGGAAAACGCTGCTGAACCAACAACTCAGCTTTCTGGACGAAGAATACCACGCATCGCTAACCGTGCAGGGGGAAACAGTGCCGGTATCCCTCGGCCTGGCCGGACGACCGGCCGTGCTGGCCACGTTTCATTCCGGTTCCTATCGTCTCATTAACTACCTGTTGGCGCACCAGCAAATCCCATTTGCCCTGCTTATGTCCGGCGATGTACTGGAACAACAAGGCGATGCCATCCGGCAAACCTATGCCAATATACAGCAACAGTCCGGCACATCCATCACACTGATCAACGCTTCCGCTCCTTCATCAGGTATACAAATCCTGCGTGCGCTGAACGAAGGCAAAAGTCTGCTTGCCTATCCCGACGGCAATACGGGCAGTTCGCCCCGGACCGGCAACCAGCTTGCCGGTATCCCTTTTATGGCCGGATCCATGTATGTACGCAAAGGATTGGCATGGCTGGCGCAGAGGGCCGGTGTACCGCTGCATGTCATTATTTCTACCCGGAATGATGACAACAGCATCAAGCTGCAATGTACCCGGTCTTTTGTACCGGGTCCGGACATGGAGGCCCCGGGATTTGTGGAAACCGCCACGCAGAACATGTATGAAGATCTGGCTGCTGCCATTGCCACAGAGCCCTGGCAATGGGAAAACTGGCTGCACATACACCATTATATACCTGCCTGATCCGCCATTAAAAGCACAGGAGAAAATTTCTTATTTGACAAAGTCCCTAAAAATGAACAGTTTTGCAATAATTTTTTGCCATCTATCTCAATTTGATGGTTATTTTGTTATTTTTTGCCGAGAATCCACTCCGATGAGCAGCATACCCATACCAGTTATAACCCGCAGGGACGTTCTTTTACACGCAACCTGGTGGTGTATTTATCTTATTTTCATCATACTGGTCAACCGGTCCATCAATAGCGCTGTCAGCATTGCAGGAATAGTTGTGGTGACACTTATTCTTGCTGTAGCTGTGTATACCATCATCCTTGCCGGCCAGCCCTTCGTACACGGCCGGTCCACTTCCGGGCTGATCGTCGTTGCAGCAACCTCCTTTTTTATTCTTATGGGAGCTGTTTACCTTCTGGTATACCGTATCCTTCCGGCTGCCGATATATTCCTGTATATTGAGGGGAAGGACTTCCATTTTGGTAAGTTTGCAGGGTTCTGCATCAAAAACTACGGCATGGTCGTATTGGTGGCACTCGCCTATCTGATCACTCAGAAAAACCGGATTGCCGCTAAACGTGAGGTGGAGCTGGAACGAACCAAACGCATGATGGCTGAAGAGATCATGCAGTGGGAACTGACCGTCCTGTCGCAGCAGCTTAACTCCCACTGGATGCATTCCATCCATCAGCTTATTGCTGAAAAAGTTGCCGATGACCCCCGGATTTCCGTAGTACATGAAAACCTGCAGCAATTGCTGGTATACTACTTTGAGCATCTGGACAAGCCGGGCCCTATGAACACCACCCTGGAGGATGAGATGGGTTATCTGTCTATCATGGCGGCTCTGAATAAGGTGCTGCACCCTGCAGCGACACCCATTCAGATCAGCACCAATCCGCATCCTGTAGCGCGGACCATCCCCCGGCTATTGCTATCCACCCTGCTGGAGAATATGTTTCTCTATGCGGACCAATATGATCCGGCAATACCGGCAACCATGGCAATCAGCAGCATGCCGGAGCAGCTTACAGTGCGATGCCGCAATAAAACAGACGCGGGGAAACGTAAAACGGGGTCCACCGGTGTCGGCCATAAGAATATCCGCAGGCAACTGGATGCTACCGGCCGGAAGTATCATTTCGATATCCGTGACGAAAACCAGGTTTATGAAGTAACATTGACGATCTATTATGAGTAAACATACCACAGATACCTTTATTTTTAACTGCCTGATCATCGATAACGAAGAAGGAGCCATCCGTACGCTGCAACAACAAATCGAAAAAATACCCGAACTCCGGGTTGTCCGGTCCTTTACGGATCCTTTTGAGGGACTCTCTGCGTTACGACGGGGGCCAAAGCCCCATATCCTTTTCCTGGACGTAGAGATGGACCGGCTGAACGGTATTGAATTATTGCGGCAACTGCCCCAGCCACCCGCTGTCATCCTTTGCACCGCTTACCGGGAGTTTGCCGCAGACGGATTTGACCTGGAAGTCACGGATTTCCTGGTCAAGCCGATTGCGTTTGACCGGCTGCTGAAAGCGGTACGGAAAGCGCAGGCCGGCAGTGGAAACGGCCTGGCTCCGGAACACCCTGTCCTCCGTGACTACATTCACGTATATATCAATAAAGCCTTCCGGCTTATTTATATTTCAGAGATCAATTACATCCATGCCGACAACCATGTGGCGTATCTCTCCCTGAATGAGAACGATGAAAAAATCCGGGTGACTGAACCATTTGACGACCTCCTTGACCGACTGCCGGCACACCGTTTTATCCGCCTGCACCGGCAATACGCCGTACAGACAAACCGTATCAAAACTTATGAGAAAGGTTATGTCACGTTATCCTTGCCGGAGAACAAACGGCTTTCCGTTTCAGAAGAAGGGAAGGAACGCCTGGTTATCCAACTGGGCCTGGACACCAAGCCTCTACTATAATCCACTGAAGGTGAACAGGTATAGCTGGCCCCGTTCACGAAGGTGTTCGCGCAGTTCAGGCAGGCAATGATCAGAAAACCCCGGGTATTCCAGCAACCGGTCAAGGGGATGGCAAAGGATATCACCCGGTGTAAACCACCGGTGCTTTCTGCAGAATCGGACAAATGCTGCACTGAACCCAAGTTCATGCAACGGTTGTTTCAGGAAATGTGTGGTTGAGAGTCTCACAGCCATAAAAAATACGCGGGGCTTGTCAATCCTCCGCACCATGGGCTACGAAACCCACACACAAAAGAACTGAGGCCCGCGCGTAGGCGGGCGATCAGTCTGTCTTTCTTCTGTGTGTTTATTGATTTCGTAGTTTTGGTGCAGAGAGGAACAGCTGTCGCTTTATTTATATGTAATATCACTTAATCTATACCATATACCATCGTTTTGTGTCAGATGTTACAAATTTACATTTTTTTTAACACAATGCCTGTAATGGGCCTGTTGTTCGTGCCTTATCTTTGCCACCAGTAAAACAACACCGTATCGAAATGATCATCAGAGGAAATCCGCGTATGTCCGGCAATCAGAACACGTTATGGTGGTGTGTGGCCCTGTTTATTCCATTTACCCTGCTGGTGCTGTCGATCGACTCACCTACCTTTGCCTCCCGTTTTTTTGACGGCAGGCTGCTCACTACGCTGCTGTCCGTTTCATTTTTCCTGCTGATGTTTACCGCTGCAGGGCCGCACCTCCGGCGCCTCATGGTGCTGACCGTCGTGATTTCCTATATTGGGGAACTGCTGCTGTGTAACCTGCTGGATATGTACGATTACCGGAAGGGGTATGTTCCGCTGTACGTACCGTTCGGCCATGCCATTATATATGCCAGTGGTTTCCTGCTCTCCCGAACCTCTTTTTCCGTCAGGAACGACCGCGTGATCCGTCCCCTGTTCATCGGACTATTCGCCTGCCTGTTCGCCGGTGCCTGGCTGCTGCGGGACGATGTATTCACCCTGATCACCGGTGCCCTGTTTTTCCTGTTGCTCCGGCGCAAGCGCTGGCAAACCCTTTACCTGTTTATCGCGACACACGCCCTGTGGACAGAAATATGGGGGGCGGTACTGGGTTGCTGGGTATACGCTGACCGCATGTACGGCTTCCTCCCCGCTGCCAACCCACCGATGGGCATGGTTTTTTTCTATCTCGGCGGAGACATTGTTATCGGTAAACTGGCTGCATGGTGGCAACAAC
>CAZJKM010000005.1:0-65081 GCA_964546645.1 uncultured Sphingobacteriaceae bacterium | reverse complement strand
AAAATAAGCCATACAGAGGCAGTATATTTTTTCTCCGCAAACAGGAACAGGGCATGCAGTCCCATCCCGGCGGAAACGGCAAAACGGATCTGCGTAAAATCACGGTAGAAATAGAAAAAACACACATAAAACAACAGGGAGGAAAAAGGAAAGCTGCTTTTCCGGAAAATGAGGCTGTAGTTAAACGCGCCTGCCAGTACAGCCATGATCAGGAAGAGGGACCAGACCGGCAGGCCGGCGCCGTTCAGCACTTTGGTAAACAAGGTATATCCGCGTTCCATGGAGCTGTGCTCGTAATCGCCGGTCAGGATTTCCGTCCAGCTCAGCTGCGCGGTACTGTTATAGGCATTTTCATAGCTGATACTATCGTTATCCGTTCCCACTGCCCGCAGGCCGGCAAACAGCACGAGCACCCCGCTGAACAGGAGGAACAGCAGCAAGCGGATCCGGCGGTCAGGCAGATAATCTGCTGCCACCAACACAAACGCCGATATGACCAACAGGTAATAGGGGATCACGCCGGTTTGTTTTTGGTGGGTGAAACATCTTTCCTGCCCTCAGCCAGCCGGAGCAGGTAACACAGCGGGAGGAACAGCAGGGACCAATGCTGTTTTACCCGTTTCCGTTTTTCACGGAAAGGCGTATGACGGTCGTATACGGCAAACCGCCAGTAATTGATGAGTGTACGCACGAGGCTCCGGAAGGGTAGTCCGGGTGTCCCGGCCAGCTCTGCATAATAGAGTGACGCATAGCGGGGGTTGTTTTTGCGCAGGCTGACAGACCGGTCGCTCAGGCCTCCCGGCAGGTATTCGCAATAATAAAAGACCTCATTGATATACCGCAGCAGAAAGTGGCGGGCAATACGGTTATACACCAGCGCCTCGGTGCAGAATCGTTCGCCGGCGATTTCCGGATACGGAAATTGCTGCAGGATGCGGGTCCGGTACACTTCGGCTTTATCTCCCTGAAAGCGGTAGGTATACCGGTAGTCAATGGCGTTGGTATCCAGCTGTTCATAGGAGACGTCTCCCCCCGTTATCAGCCCATCCGGGTATGCTTTCAGGCCGCAGATTCCCGCGAACCGGGGTGCTTCCGGTTCGTGCTGCAATTGCTGCCAATACCGGTTAATGTGCTGCAATGTGCCGGCGGGCAGGTAATCATCATTGTCCACAATAAAGAACAGCTCCCCGGTTGCGAGTGCTGCTCCCCGGTTCATGGCAATGTGTTTCCCTGCGTTCTGTTGGTAGTGATAACGGATGGTCAGTTTCTCCTCGCCGGACAACTGCCGCACCAGATTTCTGATATCTTCAGTGCTGCCATCGTCTACGATCACCCATTCCAACGCCGGATAATGCTGTTCCAGCAGGCTGTGGTATAACCTCGGGAGCAGCGCGATGCGGTTATAAACCGGCGTGAAAACGGTGATGGTAACAGGTTCCGGCATATCAATGTTGCATGGGTTTCTGAATCGGTTTCCGGAGGAGTGTTTTCAATAGCAGGCGGCGGTGGTGCTGACCCAGGCTGAAGCCGTGCTTCAGGATGATTCCCAGTCGCCGGAGTAGCCCGGCGTGCTCCGCAAATTCAAAATAGGCGCCGAAGAGAGCCACATGGTCCGGCGAAAGCTGTTGCCGGTACCGTTCAAAGAACGCCTTGTTCGCCAGAAAGTGCTGCCGGTCTATCACAGCCAGCCGGCTGCCGCTGAACTTTTGCAGGAGTCCGCGGACACCCTGCTGCTGGTTACCGGTGACATTACCCGCGTGCTGGCGGTAATACATCAGCTCCTGATCAACATAGATGAACCGGCCGAAACAAATGGCCGCCATGGTCAGCAGGTGATCGTGCATGGCGATCGTATCGGGATAGGGCGGAAGCAGCTGAAGCAACTCCCGGTTCATCATCAGCGAACAACCCTGTATGCCGGCATTGAGGAACAGGGCCTGGCGGAGGCTGCGTGGGTGCAACGGGCTGATTTGCCTGTAAACGGGCTGCCCGTCTTTATAGAACCACCCATTGGCATAGGCAGCCGCAGGTCCCTGCTGCTGCCGCAGGGCGTGCAGTAAGCTTTCCGTTTTGTGTTCCATCCAAATATCATCCTGATCGCATAACATACAGAATGGCGATTGGCTGTACGTCATCAGGTGCAGGTAATTGCGGGCGGCGCCGAGGGTGCCTGCCTGGTCCTCAATAATCCTGATACGCGGTTCCCGCTGTTGCCAGCGTTGCAGCAGCGTCACGGTGCCATCGGCAGAGCCGTCATCACGGACCAGCAGCTGCCAGTGCGGATAGCTTTGACGCTGCAGGGAACGCAGCTGCTCATCCAGGTGGAGGCCGCCGTTGTAGGTGGCCATCAATATGTCAACCTGCGGGTGCTGCATGTGCTATCACAGATGAAAGCGGGTTACTGTTCTGTTCTCTTTCTATCCAATGTTGTACCAATTGCCTGTTATGCGGACTTTTTGCTGCCGGCAATGCGGCGTTAAAGGAGGTGTAGCTGATGTATTCGTAGCCGAGTTGCCTGAAATCCCCGATGTCGGGGCTTTTTACAACCGGAATAATGCCATAATACAGGTATTCCACCAGTTTGGTGGGACAGGCAACCCGGTTAACGGGGACGTCATCACGCAGGACAAACCCGTAATGTGCCATCTGGTAATACCTGCCGAGTTCGTGCGGTGCCACTTTTTGTATGCTGATGGTTTGCTCACCGGCAAGTCCTGCTTCCCCCGCCAGGTGCTGCATCCGTTCCGGCTCTCCCGTGAGCAGGTGATAGCGCATGCGCGGAGACAGGTTTTGCCGGATAAGCTGCAGCATGAGAGGAATATGCTGCCACGACTGGGTATTGCCGCTGTAAATGACATGGGTCAGGCTGTCATCTGCAGCGGACAGCGGCCGGTTGTCTGCCGGCAGGTGCGCGGGCAGGATGGGGGAGAGGACGATCTGCGGCCGTGCCTTCGGGTACTTTTCCTGAAAATAAGCTGCCATGGCATTGGTGACCACCACCAGATGGCTGAGCCTGCCGAATAGCAGTTTCTCTGCCAGCGCATACAACCGGCTCTTGTGCCGGGCACCGGCCATCTGCTGCTCCTCCGGCACCAGTCCGTGTGCGTCCAGAACTACCTTTTCACGGGAAAGAAACGGGATGAACGGCAGAACGGGCAATGCGTTGATAACGGAATGGAAGTAAATGACAGCCGCCTGCCGCATGAGCCGGCGAATGAAAAAAAAATGCAGGAACAGATTGCACCGGTACTGTACGGCCCCTCCGGGTAGCTGCTGTGTCTCCATACGGACAAACCGCCGGTGTGAGACAAACAGATAGATCCGTCGCGCGCGACGGAATTGCCGGTCAACAGCGTGGATGCGCTGTGACGCACCTTCGTGCTGCGTTTTCCCGGTAGGATAGTCGGCTAACAAGAGGATCATAGGCTACAAGTTTAATACGATTTCTGCGATCCGCGCAGCGCTTTGCCCGTCTCCGTATGGGTTATGTGCCCTGGCCATTTGCTCATAGGCAGCAGGGTCGTGTAATAACCGCGTCGTTTCGGCAATGATCCTCCCGCGATCAGCGCCGACCAGTTTCACGGTTCCGGCGGCGATGGCTTCCGGGCGTTCGGACGTATCGCGCATGACCAGTACCGGCTTTCCCAGTCCGGGGGCTTCTTCCTGTACACCGCCGCTGTCGGTAATGACCAGGTAGGAGCGCTGCATGAGCCACGTAAAGGCCGGATAGCCCAACGGTTGCACCAAATGCACGTTCGGCAGGCCCTCCAGCAGGCTGTATACCGGTTGTTGCACCTGCGGGTTAAGGTGTACGGGAAAGACGATCTGTATATCCTCCCGGAGGGCCAGGTGGCGCAGTGCTTCGCAGATCCGGATGAACCCTTCCCCGAAATTCTCACGGCGGTGCGCCGTTACGAGCAGCAGCCGGCGCCGGGGATCGATTTGCTGCTCCAGGCGGCTGATCTCGCTATCGCGGTAGGTGCGGAGTGCCTGGGTTGCCATATGCAGGGCATCAATCACCGTATTGCCGGTCACGATAACCGTCCCGGCAGGGATATTCTCCTGCAGCAGGTTAAGCCGGGCCTGTTCCGTAGGTGCAAAATGGAGGTCGGCAATGCGGCTGGTGAGCTGCCGGTTCAGTTCTTCGGGATAAGGCGACTGTTTCTGCTGTGTCCGCAGTCCCGCCTCCACATGTGCAACGGTGGCCCGGGCGTAAAATGCAGCAAGGGCTGCTGCCACCGACGTCGTGGTATCACCATGTACCAGCACCATGTCAGGCCTGAAATCATCCAGTACCGGCTGCATACCGGACAGCACTTCGGCGGTCAGCTGACCGAGTTGCTGACCGGGACGCATGAGGTTCAGATCGTAATGCGGCGCTATCGCAAAAAACCGGAGCACCTGATCCAGCATTTCCCGGTGCTGGGCCGTAATGCAGACCCGTGTTTCGGCCTTATCCGGATGTTCCGCCAGCGCATGGACCACCGGTGCCATCTTGATGGCTTCGGGACGGGTACCGAATACAACTAAGATCTTTTTCATGACTGTACAAGTATACGAAATACTTTAAGGTGATCCGGGTTTCTTTTCACGGCAAACAGGAGCAGGGCCTGCAGAGCAAGGACTCCGGTAACCAGCGCGGCACGGAGGGGGCCTCCGGTTTTCCTGAAATACAGCTTCCTGCTCCGGGTGAACTGCCTGAGCTTGGCGTCGCTCCATCCTGCTGATCCGTCTGAGCCGCCTTCGAGGTGTACCAGCTGCGCCTGCGGTACCAGCACCGTATGATACCCGGCTTTTCTGATACGCCAGGCCAGTTCTGTTTCTTCAAAGTAGAGGAAAAAGTCGGGATCGAAACCGCCAAGCTGCCGGAAAACAGCGGCCCGGATAAAGAGGGCTGCCCCTGAAACATAGTCGGCCACAAAGGGCTCCTGCTGTTCATTTCTGACGCCAATCGCCAGGTGCTTTCGGTAATAACCCGGAAACAACCGGTAGAAGCCGAGTTGTGCGAACGTTCCTGCCAGTGAGGGAAAGTTACCATACGATACCTGCTTCTGCCCGTCCGCGGTGAACAGGTCGCACCCGGCAGCGGCTGCCAACGGATGCCTTTCCAGGTAAGCCTGCAATACCGCAGCCGCATCATTCAGCAGGTAAGCATCTGAGTTTACGAAAAACAGGAACCGACCTCCGGCGGAGGCTGCGCCCAGGTTATTGGCCCGGCCAAAGCCGAGGTTCTCCGGACTGAGGATAAGCTTTATGTTTTTAATCTTCCGGAGCTGTCGCACCACTTCCGGTGACGACCCGTTGTCCACCACGATGATCTCGTAGTCCGCCGCCTGCGTATGCTGTTGTATCGAAGTGATGCAGGCTTCCGTTAGTGCCGGCGTATGGTAGTTGACAATGATATAGGAGAACAAGGGCTGCATGCTGCATGTGGGAATTACGTGGTTTTGCGGATAAGTTTCCGGACAAACCGGTTAATAATAAGCCGCTCTTCCAGCCGGAATACATACAACAGGGCGAACAGCAACAGCGCGATAAACGAGGTGTTGACCGCGATAACCACATAATTGCTGATCGTGTTGCTGACGTTGTTACCGACCAGTCCGGGGCTCAGATAACCCGCATACCAGGCCATTGCTGCGGTCACGGCAAGGACCAGGACGTACTTGGTGATATCGGGAATCAGGCGGCGCCTGCTGCCTGGAAAATAAAGAAACAGAAACAGGGCCGCGAGTGCGTGCGCCAGGATAAACGAAACCGGAAAGACATAAGCCCCCCAGGTGCGATAGAACAGCATATTGAGCGTGATCATGACCAGCTGCGCCACAACACCGAAAAATGCGTAATATTTTCCCTTCCCGGTCGACAGCAAAGCAAGGCCGAAGATGATGTAAAAGAAGTTGACCAATGCCGACCAGGCGTAGTATTGCGACAATATGCTGATCTCAGTGATTGCTTCAGCCGGCATCTGCTCTTTATGAAACAAGATAACGGATATGACCGGATAAGCAGACGAGCAGAAAAAAGCGATCAGCAGGGTGACGACCAATATACCAAAACGGAGGATCTGTCGGAATTCCTGTCCGAATCCCTCGTGGTCGCCGCGAGCGAACCGGGCAGACAGGGCGGGTACGAGCATGGTTAACAGCACGCTGGTCAGCACGTGGATGGGTATATCAACGAATTTGCGGGCATAGTCAACGATGGATACGGTTCCATTGCCGAGTATACTGGCCAGGGCTTTTTCGATGAGCAGGTTAAGCTGTACAAAAAAATACGGCAGGAAAAAGGGCAAGGCATACCTGAAAAACGGATAGGACGCACTGAGCCTGACCGACCGGTACCCGCTGAACAGGGGAATGTTCTTTTTATGAAGCTGGACAATGAGCAACACGGCCAGCAGCAGTAATCCGATATAATAGGCCACGGCAAGGGAATATATGCCTATAACAGGCGCGAGAACCGCCAGGCACAACAGATTGATAACTGCTGCAATAAACCCGCTGACCTCGGGCACATAGAACGATTCATAAGCGTTGAGCACACTGATACCGAGCAGCGTCAGCTGGTTGAGCAACAGGGACGGTGCAACGACGCGTATCATCAGCATCAATGCTTCCCGTTCGTCACCCGTGTAGCCGGGTGCTATGACGGCTGCTGCTATACCGGGGAATAATAGCAGGCCGATCGTGATCAGCGTGGAAACAGAAAAAATAACGGTTATCAGGGACCTTACCTGGGCGACGACGTCTTTCTCTCCGGCCGTCTCTTTCAGCAATACAAACTTTGCCCGGAATGTCTCATTCACCGGACCCCAAAGTGCAAAATCAATAACGACCAGACAATTCAGTGCCAGGAGCCATACATCCCGCTGCAGCGTTACGCCGAAGTACTTCGCTGCCAACGACAAGTTAAGCAACGATACGCCCAGCTTAATGACCCGCAACAGGAAAAGAACGCTGATCTTCTTCTTCATGCGATGACAAAGAAACGAATTTTAACGGGAAACCTTGTAGATTTGCAGCCGATGGACAGTCAGCAATTAACGATCGGATTTATCACCTGCCTGGATCCGCGGGACAAACGATCCTGGTCCGGCATCCATTACCGGATGCTGAAAGCGCTGGAACGGGAATGCGGGCAGGTGATCCTGTTGGCACCGATCAGGGAGCCGTTTGTATTGCGGCAGCTATTGCGCCTGAAAGATAGCTGCTGTCGGGTTTTCCAGGGGAAAAGGTACAGCACTTCGCACAGTATAATACGGAGTAACTATTTCGCACGCGTACTTAAAAAAAGAATAGAGCGTCTCCGGATCGATGTGCTGTTTGCCCCTGCTGCGGCCATAGAGATTGCTTCACTGGATACGCACCTGCCCATCTGCTTCTTTTCGGATACGTCCTTCAGCCAGATCAACGAATATTACGGCTTGTTCTCCGGTCTGTGTGAAACGTCCCTCCGGGAATCTGAACAGCTGGAAGTTCAGGCCATCGCCAAAGCCACCACCTGTGTATATTCTTCTGAATGGGCAGCCCGGCATGTTATTGAACAGTATAGAAAGGATCCTGATCAGGTCTTTGTGGTAAAATTTGGCGCCAATGTGGATGCGCTTCCTGACGGGGCTGCATTTCCGGCCAAAAAGATGTCTCCCGTTTTTAACCTGTTGTTTCTGGGGGTCGACTGGCAGCGGAAAGGCGGAGCGATTGCTTTTGAGGCATTCAGCATGTTGCTGGACAGGGGGTATCAGGTGCACCTGACCATCTGCGGATGCGCTCCGGACATTACGCACCCTAAGGTGCATATCATCCCGTTTCTGGATAAGAACAAGGAAGAACACCGCCTTGCTTTTGATAGATTACTGCACCGCTCGCACCTGCTTTTCGTGCCAACGCGGGCTGACTGCACACCGGTTGTATTCTGTGAGGCCAGTGCCTACGGTATGCCCATATGTACAACGGACACAGGCGGTGTAACGGCATTAGTGGAAAACGGCGTGAATGGTTACGCTTTACCGGAATCGGCAGGGGCGGACGTATATGCGGATAAAATCGCGGAACTAATCGACAATCCCGGCCTGTATGAGCGGCTGAGCCGAGCATCCAGGACCACGTATGAAAGGGAATTGAATTGGGAGACATGGGGTAAGAACATGAAGGATATTTTGCTGAAGACAGCCCGCTAGTCCGATTTTTGTAGTAGGTTTGAATAGTTATCCACTAAAGGGTTTAATAACGGGTTAACCATTACATCGTAAAACGTATGACCGATTTTCTGAACACTGAATTCCGCGATCTGAAACAGGTCGCCCCGCAGTATCACGCCGAATACAACAACGGACATCCGTTCCCGAATATTTATTTCCGGAATTTTTTTAATCCTGACATGCTCGATAGGGTGCTGGCTGAGTTTCCGGATTTATCGAAACGGGACGTATTCCATTTTGATAATCCGAAAGAGAAAAAGTTGGGAGGGAAAGGGGAAGAGCCTTTTGGCCCGGAAACGAAACGATTGATGCACTACCTCAATTCACAGCCGTTCCTGGAGTTTTTGCAGACCCTGACGGGAATTGAGGAGGTGCTGATGGGTGACCCGTATTTTGTGGGTGGCGGACTGCACGAGATCAAACGCGGCGGATTGCTGAAGATCCATGCCGATTTCAATAAACACCCGACGATCCGCACGGATCGCCGGATCAACGCACTGGTGTATCTGAATAAGGACTGGCAAGAGGAATATGGCGGTCATTTTGAGCTGTGGGACAGGAACATGGAAAAATGCGAAAAGAAAATACTTCCTG
The DNA here is from genome assembly GCA_964546645.1 of uncultured Sphingobacteriaceae bacterium. Taxonomy (GTDB): domain Bacteria; phylum Bacteroidota; class Bacteroidia; order Sphingobacteriales; family Sphingobacteriaceae; genus A37T11. The sequence continues at coordinate 56,287 of CAZJKM010000005.1, read as the reverse complement.
AGTTCAACACGCTGGCTATTTTCTCCACCACGGCCTTTTCTTACCACGGTCATCCGAACCCGCTGAACTGCCCGGAAGACAGGAGCCGTAAATCCCTTGCTCTTTATTACTATACGAACGGACGACCGGTGCATGAAATAAATGAGGGGCTGGAAGAACACAGCACGCTTTTTAAAGCAAGGGCCGGCGATAAGGACGATAAGGAATCATTCGCACCAGATCCGGTTGAACGAAAAGAAGCTGTTATACAAACCGTTAAAGATTTTATCCCTCCTGTTTTGTTAAAGCTGGCCCGGAAACTAAGAAAAGTAAGTCGTTGACACTGGCATAAATATTGCTCCTACCCCTTGCAGTGCAAATGAGTGCTCGTTTGTTTAGTTGCTGTGGTTTTTTTATGTTTGCCGTGAATTTATGTTAAACATCTCCTTATCTTTTGTGCTGGCATGCCTTGTTTCGCTGTACGCCGTTCCGGCTGTTATTAAAATAGCTTACCTCAAACGGTTGTATGACGATCCGGCCCTGGAAGCACGTAAAATACACAAATACCGCATTCCCAACCTGGGTGGTCTGGCTGTGCTGGCCCCGTTTGCATTCGTTTCCTGCCTGTTCATTCCCGGTGATGTGTTGCCCTACGCAAACTATATTTTTGCTGCAGGGCTGCTGGTCTTTTCCATGGGCATGATGGACGACCTGGCCGGGCTTGATCCCTATAAAAAATTCCTCGCTCAATTTGTTTCCGCATTTATCGTCGTTTATTTCGGAGACATACGGATCAGCAGCTTTGATGGCTTATTGGGCATTTATCAGCTGCATCCGGCCATGAGCTATGCTTTTTCGAGCCTGTTGGTGGTATTTATTATCAATGCCTTTAACCTGATTGATGGTATCAACGGGTTGCTGGGGAGTGTCAGCCTGATCGCCACGCTGACGCTGGGTGTCCTGTTCTTTAAAATGGAACAATCCGGACTGGCGGTGCTGGCATTCAGTATGGCTGGAGCTGTACTGGCCTTTTTACGATACAATATGGGCAATGCCCGGATTTTTATGGGTGATGCCGGAGCCTATACCATCGGGCTGCTGGCTGCCGTACTGATCATGCGTTTTGTGGAGCTGAATATCTTTTCGGCCATCAATCCGTCGGGCGAATATACGGTCCCGGTCGTCCAGTCGGCCCCGGCTGTAGCAGTGGCTATACTGATTATTCCGGTTTTTGATACACTCCGTGTTTTTGTAATGCGTATCGCTGCGGGCAAATCTCCTTTTATGGCCGACCGCAGGCACCTGCACCACCGTTTGCTGGATATCGGGATGGACCATACACAGGCAACGGTCACACTGGCTGCGATAAACATCTTTATGGTTGCCATGGCCGTGGCTTTCCAGCAGGCCGGCACGACCGAACTGATGTTGTTCATCTGTATTATCGCATTGTTCTTTAATGCCCTGCTGTGGCTGTATGATGTGAAGCTGGCTTACCGGCAACAATCAACGGAAACGAAACTGCGGGAACGGGAACGGGAGGAAGTGCTGTACCGGCTGAAAACCAACTCTAAACAACTCGCCGAAGAGGCCATTCAGGAACTGGAAGGAAAACAGAGAAGGAATTAGTTTATTGGTTGATTGGTGAGTTAGAGGATTATTAGTCATGTGTGTTATCTGTGCTTTTTGTCTATCTGCTGCTCACAAAGCTTTCTTTCCATATCAGCATCTTACGTCTTCACAACTTTATGTCTTTAGAACCCCGCGTTTTACTAAAAGGTTAACACCCTGACCAAGGTCCAATCCACTAATTATTTGGTCATTTGAAAGGTCCAATAAACCAATCAACTAACCCACCAATCAACTAATCAACCAAAAGGACAAACAACTCCTTCGGGCCATGCGCTCCCTGTACCAGGGTTTTTTCAATATCCGCTGTGCGGCTCGGACCGGTAATGGTGCTGACCATGGAAGGTAACGTACCGCCGTATTTTTGTCGCAGAAAAGCGAAAGCCTCTTTCAGGTCAGGGACGATCTGATCCGTTTTTGCCATAACAATATGGAGAGGGGGGAAGATCCCCAGGCGCCGGCCCGATGCATTTCCGTTGCTGAGCAGGATGCTGCCGCTGCGCGCAATAAGCACTTCGCAGCCTGTAATACCCGCATCAGCTTCTGAGAATCCGGCATCTGTGTGATAATACGGGAACCCGTAGCGGTCCAGCTGCTGCTGAAGCACCGGATCCCATACATACATCTTACGCAACTGGTGACCCTCGACAATGGTCAGCAGACTCTCTATGAGCTGTACTTCATCTTCACAAAAAACAAAATGTCCTCCGGCAGCATGTAGTTGTTGTGCGAAAACCAGTTCAGGAGCGTCTGCCAAACCGGGAAAAAGGGAGGTTTCTTCCAGTTGAGGATAGGGGTTATCCCGTTTCTGCAATAGCGCCTGCCGGATTTTTTTCAGCAGGCGCTCCTTGGCAGTTACTTCTTTCTGAATGAATTTATTCTTTGCTGTCACTACTGTCCGGGTTTATCTGTTCCTCCGCCGGGTTGCGGCTGAAGGTACCCGAATGATCTGCCACGCCCTCGTGCACCATTCCCTCAGCTGCCTTTTCCTGGTCACCCGTACCGGTATTACCGTTCACAAACTCATCATAGGTCGTCCGGTTGTTAAAGGGTCGCGGACCCAGGATCTCCTCCAGGTCTGACTGGAACAGGATTTCTTTTTTAAGCAGCTCTTCTGCCAACAGGACCAGTCCGTCACGTTTTTCCAGCAACAGCTTTCTGGTACGCTCATACATTTCGGCGATGAGCGTACGTACTTCCCCATCAATCAGTTCGGCCGTTTTCTCTGAATATGGCTTGTTGAACTGCGCTTCCTGTGTACTGTCGTTAAACGAAATATTGCCTACACGGTGGTTCATACCGTATATGGTAACCATCCCATACGCCAGTTTGGTAATGCGCTCCAGGTCGTTCTGTGCACCGGTTGAGATCTTGCCGAAAATAACGTCCTCTGCCACCCGGCCACCCAGGGTCATACACATACTGTCAAGTAACTGCTCCGTAGTATACAGGAATTGCTCTTTCGGGAGGTATTGCGCATATCCCAGTGCTGCCACCCCACGTGGGACAATGGACACTTTTACCAGTGGGTCAGCGTGTTCCAGGAACCAGCCGGCGATGGCATGTCCGGCTTCGTGGTAGGCCACGATCCGCTTTTCCTCGGGGGAGATGATCTTATTTTTCTTTTCAAGACCGCCTATCACCCGGTCGATGGCATCCTGGAAATCCTGCATGTCCACCGATTCCTTATTGCGGCGGGCGGCAATGAGGGCCGCTTCGTTGCAGACATTGGCAATTTCCGCACCTGCAAAGCCCGGTGTTTGGGCAGACAGTTTCTTCGCATCCACACCTGCTGCCAGCTTAATCGGTTTCAGGTGTACTTTAAAAATCTGCTCCCGTCCAACCAGGTCCGGTTTATCAATGGAGATCTGCCGGTCAAAACGGCCGGGACGCAACAACGCCGAGTCCAGCACATCAGGCCGGTTGGTAGCGGCCATGATGATGATCCCGGAGTCTGTACCAAACCCGTCCATCTCTACCAGCAGCTGGTTGAGTGTATTCTCGCGCTCATCGTTGCCACCGACCATACTGTTCTTACCGCGGGCACGTCCGATGGCATCGATTTCATCGATAAAGATGATACAGGGCGCCTTGTCTTTTGCCTGTTTGAACAGGTCCCGGACACGGGAAGCACCGACACCAACGAACATTTCCACAAAATCAGACCCTGACAGCGAGAAAAACGGCACCTGGGCTTCGCCGGCAACAGCCTTTGCCAGTAACGTTTTTCCCGTTCCGGGAGAGCCTACCAGTAAGGCTCCTTTCGGTATCTTGCCCCCCAGATTGGTATATTTCTTGGGATTTTTAAGGAAATCCACGATCTCCATGACCTCCTGCTTGGCCTCTTCCAGGCCAGCTACGTCATTAAACGTAACGGTTACCTGCGACTCTTTGTCGAACAGGGTGGCCTTGGATTTGCCGATATTAAAAATCTGACCTCCGGCCCCGCCACCACCGCCCATACGGCGCATGATGAATACCCAGAACAGAAGGATAAGGCCGAGGGGGAGGAAAATGGAGAAAAGCCAGCCGGCCCACGGACTGCTGCGGTCTTCCAGGCGATACGGTAACCCTGCCAGTTCGGGGTGCTCCTGCTGCACGGCATTCAGCTTCCGTTCAAACGACTCATAGGAACCGTCGGTAAAAAAAAAGTGCGGACCGGTCGGTTTCCCTAAACTCATGGGTTGCGACTGCTGACCCAGCTCTTCGTATTTGGAAAGGCGGTCCGGCCGGATATAAACCTCCACCATCAGCACTTTCTCATTCTTGTTGTATGCCTGCAGTTTCTCCACATCTCCGGGGATCAGCATTTCCTTCTCAAAACGCTGATAGTTGATTTCTTTGGCTTCCCCACCACTGAACATATATTGCAGGGCAAAAAAACCAAGGATCATAGCCGCCCATACCCACATAATGTTGAATTTAGGCGGCTTCGGCGTGATTTTCTTACCGGGTACTTTCTTTACCCTGTCTGGTCTCGTTGACATCTTGTTTTTCCTTTTTGTTACTAGCTTGGACACATCCACGCTGCGGATGTTTCAGGCACTTTGGTAATAAGCTATTTCCGCGTCACCCCAAAGGTCTTCAATCCCATAGAAATGACGCTTATCTGTTTTGAATACGTGAACCACCACGTCCACGAAATCCAACAAAATCCACTCTGCATGCTCCTGGCCTTCCTTGTGCCAGGGCTCCTGGTTCAGGGCTTTGTAAACTTCTTCTTCTACACTTTGGGCGAGTGCCCGCACCTGTGTGGTTGATTCGGCATGGCAAACAACAAAGTAGTCTGACACAGAACTATGTATATTTCTTAAATCGAGCCGCACAATATCATTCCCTTTTTTCTCCTGCATACCATGTATAATGATCTCCGACAGGTATGCCGACGGGTTGGTTTTTTTTGTTTTAACCATTAAATAAAAATCATAGTTTTGACTTTGGTAATCTTAACTTCCGAAAACACGTTGCAAAATAACATTTTTCCCGGACTTTCTGTTGGTCAAAAAATTATTACACTCCAACGGGTGCCTTCAACGAATGATCATCTCAAAGCACTGCTGTCAAAATCTGAGCCAGTTGAAGAAGGTACTGTTATAATGGCAGTTGACCAATATGCCGGCAGGGGCCAGCAAGAGAACACATGGCACAGCGAGCCCGGTAAAAACCTGACAGCCAGCTTGCTGTTAAAACCTGAGTTCCTGCCGCCAAGCCGTCAGTTCACCCTGAACATAGCGGTCAGTTTAGCCGTACTGCAAGTGCTTGGCCCGCTGTTGGGGTCTGAGGTGAAAGTGAAGTGGCCGAATGATATGTACGTCGGCAACCGGAAAATCGGCGGCATCCTGATTGAGAATTTCGTTCAGGGTTCCCGCTGGAAATACGCGGTGGTGGGTATTGGAATCAATGTCAACCAGCTAACTTTCAACAAACTGGAAGGCACATCCTGCTCCATAAAGCAATTGTTACATGCAGATTACGATATAACGCAGCTATTATCCGACCTTTGCAAGGCTGTTGGAATGCAGTACGGCCTGTTAAAGAGCGGGTTTGCAGACCAGCAGCGGGCGGCTTACCTGCATCAGTTATACCGTGCCGGGGAGGAACATCCCTTTCTGATAAAAGGGATACCGGTAACCGGTAAAATTGTGGATGTCAGTGTGGAAGGCCGGCTTGTGATCGACTTTAACGGCCATGTGACAGATTTCGGATTGAAAGAAATAGAATTCCTGATCGGTTAATTTTAAAGAAAATGGTCGCCCGGATCAAGGGAGACACTTGCTGAATATGAAACCTGTCTGACGAGCTTTTTTCACAACGTATATGAAACGGATCTTTTTATTGATTCTCTTAGCTGTATCCGCGGTAGTTTTAGCTTCCGGAGACGGGTACGCCATCCTGTTGCAGAACGACACAGCCCGTGTTTTTTCAGAGGAGGATTTGGAAAGTATAACCTTTACGGAAATCGGGGAAGAAGGTGACACCCTTCCGGTAAGCAACGCAGCGGTGGATACCTCCCGTGCGGGCGTAACAGGGTCGGTTGCCCCTGAAGGTGACACGGAAAAGGGGCTGTGGGCAATCTTCCTGGCCGGCCTGGCCGGAGGATTCCTGGCTATTATCATGCCCTGCATCTACCCGATGATACCGCTGACGGTGAGCTTTTTCACCAAACGCGCGGAAAGTAAAGGGAAAGGGATCCGGGGTGCCGTGTTGTATGGCCTCTCCATTATCGTGATTTACGTACTGCTGGGCCTGCTGATTACGATTATTTTCGGAGCGGGGGCACTGAATGAATTGTCGACAAACGGCATTTTCAATATTTTTATTTTCCTGGTACTGCTGATTTTCGGCATTTCTTTCCTGGGGGCTTTTGAGATCACGTTGCCGGGCTCACTGACCAACAAGCTGGATGCGAAATCCGATGCCGATGGTTTAATGGGTATCTTTTTTATGGCAGCCACCCTGGCCGTGGTATCGTTCTCCTGCACCGGTCCGATCATCGGCACCTTGCTGGTAACCCTTAACCAGGCGGGTGGCTACATGGGTCCGGTGATGGGTATGTTCGGCTTTTCACTGGCACTGGCACTGGTTTTTACCGTATTCGCCATCTTCCCGAGCTGGATGACCTCACTTCCCAAATCCGGCGGATGGCTGAATTCAGTGAAGGTCGTGCTCGGCTTTCTCGAAATTGCTTTGTCACTCAAGTTCCTGTCTACCGCCGACCTGGTTTACCATTGGGGTATTCTTGACCGGGAGGTATTCCTGGCTTTATGGATCGTGATTGCCGTCCTTACCGGGTTTTACCTGCTGGGCAAGCTGAAACTTTCCCACGACAGTGACCTGCCGTATATCTCCATTACGCGGCTGTTCCTGGCGGGCGGGTTCTTTGCCTTTGCCCTGTATATGGTCCCCGGCTTATGGGGTGCCCCATTGAAGGTCATCAGCGGCCTTGCCCCGCCCTTATCGACGATGGATTTCAGGCTGACGGGGGGAGCTGCGGCGGCCGGAGCTGCGGGTATAAACCAACTGCCGGGAGGGGCCAAGAAGAAATATTCCGACTTTCTGCATGTCCCCAACGACATTGACGGTTTCCTGGATTATGAGGAAGCTCTTGCCTATGCAAAAGCAGTGAACAAACCTTTATTCCTGGATTTTACCGGCCATGGCTGCGTAAACTGCCGGGAGATGGAATATAATGTATGGCCGGTACCCGAAATCGATAAGATGCTACGGGAAGATTACATCGTGGTCTCCCTGTATACAGACGACCGCACGGCCTTACCAGAAGAAGAAAGGTTCTATTCCGACATCCTGCAAACTACCGTTAATACGATCGGCAAAAAGTTCAAGCACCTGCAGGCGGAAAAATATAACACCATTTCCCAGCCCTATTACGTGCTGATCAGTCCGGATGAAGAACTGTTGGTGGCCCCGCCTATCGGTGCGGAATTTAACAAAGGCAAGTTCAGGGCTTATCTGGAAAAAGGCCTGGTGGCTTTTGGGGATTAGTGGATGGGTTAATTAGTTGATTCGTTTATTGGGGGGTTAGAGGATTAGTAGATTGGGGGGTTGGTGATTAAAGCGACTTTGCGAATAGCAAATAGCTCCTTTGCAACCAGCGTCTTTTTAAGTAAGTTTGCGGCTTAATCGTAACAGAACAACCATGTCAACCATTAAAAATATTGCGGTATTTACATCAGGCGGTGATTCACCCGGCATGAACGCCGCTATCCGGGCGGTCGTGCGGACAGGCCTGTATTATAATTTACGGGTTTTTGGTATCAACCGGGGCTACGACGGTATGCTGAAGGGCGATATCTTTGAAATGGAAGCAAAGTCTGTGGCCAACATCATCCAGCGGGGCGGCACCATGCTGAAAACCGCCCGGAGTGAAGAGTTCAGAACACCCGAAGGCAGAAGAAAAGCCTATGAATATGTACGGCAGTTTGGCATTGATGCGCTTGTAGCGATTGGTGGTGACGGCACGTTTACCGGTGCTGATAAATTCATTTCAGAATTTGATATCCCCATTATCGGGCTGCCGGGTACCATTGACAATGACCTGGCAGGCACTGATTTTACCATCGGTTACGATACGGCTATTAATACGGTGATTGATGCGGTGGACAAGATCCGTGATACCGCGGAATCCCATGACCGTATTTTCATTGTGGAAGTGATGGGGCGCGACTCTGGCCTGATTGCTTTACGGAGCGGTATCGGCTCCGGAGCGGAGGCTGTGCTGGTTCCGGAAATTAAGACGGACTATAAAGCCATGATGGACCGCCTCGATCGCTCCAGAAGGAATAAAGCATCACGGGTGGTCATTGTGGCGGAAGGCGATGAAGCAGGTGGTGCGTTTGAAGTGGCGGAACGGGTGAAAGAACATTATCCGGATTACGATATCCGTGTATCGATATTAGGGCATATACAGCGGGGGGGGAGCCCGACGTGTATGGACCGTGTGCTGGCCAGCCGCCTGGGTGTTGCTGCCGTAGAAGCCTTACTGGAAGGCCGAAGAGGAGAAATGGCCGGGTTGGTGAATGGCCAGGTTGTCTTTACTCCCTTCAGCAAGGCCATCAAGCATATCGGTACCCTGAACTCCAATCTCCAGAAGATTGTTGAGATACTTTCTCTTTAGTTAATTGGTGGATTCGTTTATTGGTGGGTTAGAGGATTAGTCATGTGTGTTAGCTGTACTCTTTGCCGATTTGCTGTTCGGAGGGCCTTCTTTCCATATCAGCGTTTTTGCTTCTTCACAACTTTCTATCGTTACCACCCACGTCTTCACTAAAAGGTTAACACCCTGATCAGGCACCAATAAACCAATCCACGAACCCACCAATAAACGAATCAACTAATTCCGTTGCCGGCCTTCGCCCTGCTGCCTGCCACCCCTGTTACCGGGCCCCTGGCGGTTCTGACGCTCTTTCATCAGCTTGTCATAGGCTGCTTTCTGATCGTCATTCAGAATCGTCCTGATTTTTTTATCCGTATTTGCCCGTATCTCCCGCATTTTGCCCATCATGGCCTGTCGGTCTCCGTCCTGTCCCTGCTGGAAAAGGGCCTGCTGTTCTTTGGCCTGCGTAAGGGAATAGGCGTACACCGAATCCTGTTGCTGCTTGGTCAGCTTAAGTGATTTTTCCAGATCTTCCACTGTTCTTTTTGCCCGGTCTTCCGGACTCATCCTACCCTGCTGTCCTCCCCGTTGCGGAGGCTGTGCATAACTGAACAGGAGTGCCCCTGCCAGTACGAAACATGTTAATAATACCTTTCTCATTGGAATAATTTGTTTTTTAAACGGTGATGAAGCTTGCATAAGCTTTATTCTTGTTCTTTAGTTCTTAGACGGCCTGTTCCTTAAAAGGTTTAACGAACGTTTTTGCTATTTGTAAAGGCGCGGATATGCAAAGAGCGCCCACCGGACCGGGAGGATTACCGGTCACCTGTTTCTGATTCGGTTTGTATAACACGAACGGCATAAGAGGAGGGTTCAATCCCTTTTCCATATTTACGCGCAGACTCTTTTGTGAACTCTGCGCCGAAATAGAGGATTGCCGCAGTATAATAAATCCATAAGAGCATGATGATAACGGAACCTGCTGCACCGTAAGCAGAAGCCGGTGCGGCGTACTGCATATATAAACCGATCAGGAACTGCCCCAGCATAAACAGGACAGCGGTGAATATAGCGCCACGGCGTACTTCTTTCCAGCTGATGCGTGCGTCCGGAAGAATTTTGAAGATCACTCCGAAAAGAACAGAGATGATGATAAACGTAATACCCCTGTTTACCAAGTCAACCGCCCACATCGTGTCAAAGGGAAGATACCGGTTAATGAAATCACTGAATGCCAGAATAATCGTATTCACCAGGAGTGATGCAATCAGTAAAAAGCCTATACCGATGATCATAGAGAACGATAACACCCGGTTGATCAGCAGTTTGACCCATCCTTTTTTGGGTTTAGGCCGTACCTGCCAGATGGTATTGATGGAATCCTGGATTTCGATAAACACGGTGGTCGAACCTGCAATCAGCGTTCCGATTCCAATTCCGACTGCCAGCCCTGATTTGCCCTCCAGGCTGATGCGTTCAATCACCTGCTCAGCCTGCTTTGCTGCATCAGCTCCGATGAATGCCTCCAATTCCTGGAAGACCTCTCCCCGCGAGGCCTGCTCCCCAAAGAAAACACCAACCAGCCAGATCACAACAAGCAATAAAGGAGCCAGTGAAAAAACGGTATAATAGGCCAGTGCAGCACTCATTTTCATGGCCTTGTCGTTGCCGAAAGAGGTAACGGTTGCACTCAATAGTTCGACCGTTTCTCTGTAAAATGATTTTCTGAAAAGTTTTGGCATCGTACAACAGAACCTGTGGACTTTTATTATTCAGTACATTTTACTTCGCGCTTTTGTTTTTTCCTGCACCCGCGTCTTTTCACCGGAGATTGTTTTACCGGTTCGATACAACCAGCAGGTCCAGGTCTTTGGGTGTCAGATTAAACCTCGCAGCGATATCCTTATTGGTAAGATGGCCCTGATATAAGTAAATGGCGTTGCGAATACCCGGCTTATGCCATATCAGGTTCATCATCCCTCCCATCTCGCCAATATCCAGCAGGATAGGTGTAAAGATATTGGTAAGGGCATACGTGGCGGTCCGTGCTACCCGGGACGCGATATTGGGAACACAATAATGGATGACATCATATTTCCGGAAGACCGGATCGGCATGATTGGTAATCTGCGACGTTTCAAAACATCCTCCCTGATCGATACTGACATCTATCAGCACCGAGTGGGGCTTCATGTTAGACACGGTTTCTTCCGATATAATACAGGGGCTGCGGCCGTTTACGGCACGGATTGCCCCGATCACGACATCGCAGGAGCGCACTGCTTTACGGAGTACAATAGGCTGTATGACCGACGAAAAAACCCGGCTTCCGACATTATTCTGCAGCCGGCGGAGGCGATAGACAGAGCTGTCAAAAACTTTTACCTGGGCCCCCAGTGCGATCGCTGTCCGGGCAGCAAATTCACCGACTGTACCGGCCCCCAATATTACAATTTCTGTAGGAGGAACGCCGGTGATCCCTCCCAGCATCAGCCCCTTCCCCTCAAAAACATTACTGAGGTATTCGGCTGCAATCAGTATAGAGGTAGCACCGACAATTTCACTCATGGCCCGAACAACCGTGAGAATATTTCCTTCATCCCGCAGGTATTCATACGACAGGGCGGTTATTTTTTTCTTCATGAGGGCCTGAAGGTGCTCAAACCCCGTCAGTGAGGGTTGTTGGGTGGAAAAAAGCACTTGACCCGGCTTCATCATCTGGATCTCATCCATAGTAGGGGGAGAGATCTTGATGATCAGGTCCGCTTTATACACTTCCTGCTTATCATAAACAATCTGTGCGCCCTGTTCACTGTAATGGTGGTCCATAAAATTGGCACCCTGTCCGGCGTTGCTTTCAATCACAACATGGTGGCCGTTCTCAATCAGCAGTGCGACAGACAAAGGTGTTAATGCAATCCGGTTTTCCTGAAAACTGACTTCCTTGGGGATACCTATATACAGATTGTTCTTTTTTCTGCTTACCTCCTGGAGGGCCTCCTGTGGCTGTAAGAGGGCTTGTTTTGCTAAATTGGACAGGTCGCTCATGATCACCTTTTATTCACAAACTTATTAAACTGCTTTCTATCATACCGGCAACGGATAAAATCCGGCATAATTTAAGTAATTATGTTGTTACCCTCCAAAAAAGGATGGATATTTTTCGGCTTTCAGCTGGCGCGTCCCGTCCTGGTTTACGGAAAGGTAAACATGGACAGCGTGGACCGGCAACAGATCTTCTGCTTTTTCCGGCCATTCCACAAAACAATACCGGCCGGACCAAAGGTATTCCTCATAGCCCATATCCAATGCTTCCCGGCCGTGACGAAGACGGTAAAAATCAAAATGATAAATGGGCCCGTCTGTGCCGAGATATTCGTGTACGATGCCGAACGTCGGGCTCGCCACGGTATCGCTGACTCCCAGCTCAAGGCATATGGCTTTGATAAAGGTGGTTTTACCCGCTCCCATCGGCCCATGCAGCAAAAACACCCGCCGATCGCCTGCATAATGTAACAATGCCGCAGCTGCTTCCGGCAGATCAGCCAGATCTTTCAAACACCTATCCATCTGCCCAAACTTAGGCAAAGAAGCTATTATTTGCAAGTACCTTGTACGTTATACGGGTTTGCTTATTTTGTGGAATAGGTAACATAGGGTATGATCATTTCTTCCAGAGAAATCCCTCCGTGCTGAAAGGTCTCATTGTAATAGTTGACAAATTGGTTGTAGTTATTGGGGTAAACAAAATAACTGTCTTCCTTTGCAAAAATGAAACTTGAGCTGACATGCAGTTTGGGCAACATAGCATCTTGCGGGTTTTTGACCAGGAATACATCCTTGTCTATATAATTAAGGTTCTTACCTTGTTTGTACCGCAAATTGGTGTTGGTATTACGGTCGCCGATTACCTTACTCGCGTGCTTGACACGGATGGTGCCATGATCAGTGGTCACAATGATCCGCACGTTCTTCTGCGAAAGCCATTTAAGTGCATCAAACAGTGGCGAATGCTCAAACCAGGAAAGCGTTAGTGAACGGTATGCGGCTTCGTCGTTAGCCAGTTCCCGAATCATGGCCATATCCGTCCTGGCATGCGAAAGCATATCCACAAAATTGTATACCAGCACGTTGAGGTCATTCCCCACCATATTCATGAGGTTCTCTGTCACGTCACGGCCCTGCTCCAATGTCAGTATTTTATGGTAGGAAGACCGGATCGGTTTGCGGTACGTACGTTTAATCTGATCTGCCAGAAAAGTCTCCTCATGCAGGTTCTTGCCTCCCTCATCTTCGTCGTTCTGCCAGAGTCCGGGAAAACGCTTTTCCATATCAAGCGGCAATAACCCGCTGAAAATAGCATTTCTGGCATATTGCGTTGCTGTCGGCAAAATACTGAAATAACATTCTTCCTCATCCAGCCGATAATAGTTCGTAATTACGTCGTTGATCACTTTCCACTGATCATACCGAAGGTTATCAATCAGGATAAAGAAGGTGGACTTATCTTTCTCCAGGGAAGGAAACACTCTGTTTTTAAACAGGTTATGAGACATTAGTGGAGCAGAATCCGGGTCCTTTATCCAGCTGAGATAGTTTTTTTCAACGAACTTCGAAAACTGGGCATTTGCTTCTGCTTTCTGCAGGGTGAGCACCTCATGCATGCCTGCGTCTTCCAGCTTCTGCAACGATAGTTCCCAATATACCAGTTTTTTATACACGTCTGTCCACTGCGTAAAATCAAGATTGTCATTCAGCGTCATCCCCAATGTCCTGAAATCCTGCTGATAAGCCATCGACGTTTTTTCACTTACCAGTCTTCTGTTCTCCGTCAGCTTTTTGATGGTCAGCAGGATCTGTCGCGGATTGACCGGTTTAATAAGATAATCGTCAATCTGGGACCCGATCGCGTCATCCATCAGATATTCTTCCTCGTTTTTTGTCACCATCACCATGGGTACCACGGGATTGACAGCCTTCAATACAGACAGGGTTTCAAGCCCTGTCAGACCAGGCATATTCTCATCCAGAAATACCAGGTCATAATGTGTATTCTTAAATGCATCAATCGCGTCCTGGCCATTGGTCACCGTTCTTACAGCATATCCTTTCTCGTTCAGCAGCATGATATGAGGTCTGAGCATATCGATCTCGTCGTCAGCCCATAGTATATTCGTTGTTTGCGGCATGTTTCTATGTTTTTTATTCTTCTTACACTTTGCCTTTCCTACCTATGGTTACGAACTTACTGCTTTTCTGCCAATCTGCTTTGTTTTTAACATTTCTTAACAGCTTGCCGCACAATTTTTGCTGATTCTTTTATTTTACAAACAGATTACCCTGCCGAAGTATAATAATGGCCGGATCATGGTTTTTGTTTGCTAAATTTTACCATTTTTGCTAAAATTTTGCCCGACTGTAATTTTGAACAAGAAAAAAATTATAAACGATCCGGTGTATGGTTTTATTGCGATACCTTCGGCATTGGTATTCCACCTGATACAACATCCGTATTTTCAGCGGCTGCGTTACATTAAGCAGGTGAGTATGGCCAGCATGGTGTACCCGGGTGCTACCCATACCCGTTTCCAGCACGCGCTGGGATCGATGCACCTGATGGGATTGGCAATTGAGACGCTGCGCGGAAAAGATATTTCCATTACAGATGACGAATGTGAGGCAGCAATGATCGCCGTCCTGCTGCACGATATCGGCCACGGCCCTTTCTCCCATTCACTGGAGCACACGTTGGTAGAGGACGGCTCCCATGAGCACATTTCCACACTGATGATGCAACAGCTGAACCGGGAATTTGATGGGAGGCTGGACCTTGCTCTGGAAATTTTCAGCGGTGAATATCCCAAGCGTTTCCTGCACCAACTGGTATCGGGGCAGCTGGATACAGACCGGATGGATTATCTGAACCGTGATAGTTTTTTTACGGGCGTATCAGAGGGGGTTATCAGCTTTGACCGGATCATTAAGATGCTGAATGTGGCAGACTATGAGCTGGTGGTAGAAGAAAAAGGGATCTATTCCATAGAAAACTTCCTCATTGCACGCAGGCTGATGTACTGGCAGGTCTATTTGCACAAGACGGTTTTAAGTGCCGAACAGATGCTGATTAAAATCCTGTTACGCGCCAGGCAGCTGAGCGGAAAAGGTGTGCCGGTATTCGCAACACCACCATTAGAACATTTTCTGACCAACAGGATCCGGCAAAAAGATTTTGAAAACGACGAGTGGCATTTGCAGCAGTTCTCCCGTCTGGATGATACGGACATCATGGCATCGGTTAAGATCTGGACAAACCATCAGGACCGCGTTTTGTCTACGCTCTGCAAACAGCTGATCAACAGGGAGCTGTTTCATGTGGAGATGAGCCCGCAACAGCCGGAGCCGGCGTATCTCCGTCAGCTGCAGAAAGAAACAGAGGAGGTATTGGGAATCGAAGCTGCAGAGACGCCCTACTTCGTCTTCAGCCAGATGGTGGAAAACAGTGCATATGAAATTGATAGCAGGCATATTAAAATTCTGATGAAGGACGGATCTATAAAAGATATTGTGCAGGCCTCAGACTTATCAAATCTGGAAGCATTATCAAAAAAAGTACAGAAATACAGTGTCTCCTACCCGAAAAAGCTGAGAAAGGCTCCTTCGGAAACAGAATATGCTGATAACCAATAGTCATTAAATTTGTACTTAACATTATAACACATAAATTTGCACATGCAATTCACCGCAAAACAAATAGGGGAGCTTGTTAACGGACATGTGGAAGGAGATGAAGCAATTACTGTTCAGCGTCTGTCCAAGATAGAAGAAGCGGAAGCCGGCAGTCTGGCATTTCTTTCTAACCCCAAATATGAGCCTTTTCTGTACACGACAGATGCGTCTGTTGTCATTGTCAATGAGGGATTGCAGCTTGATCAGCCTGTGGGGGCTACACTGATACGGGTGAAGGACGCCTATACTGCTTTTTCAACATTGCTGGCAATGTACAACAGTATCCGCTTTCATAAGGAAGGAACAGAGGAACCGGTATTCATCGCTCCGTCTGCTAAAATCGGTAACAGTTGCTATATAGGTGCTTTTGCTTATATCGGGGAGAATGTCGTCATAGGAGATAATGTAAAAATCTTCCCGCACAGTTATATCGGAGACAATACAACGATCGGCAATGATTGTGTGATTTATGCGGGTGTCCGCATTTATTTTGACAGTGTGATCGGAATGCGGGTGATTATCCACTCCGGGGCCGTGATCGGTAGCGACGGGTTTGGCTTTGCCCCCCAGGAGAACGGCGCTTACCTGAAAATCAACCAGATCGGCAATGTTGTTATAGAAGACGATGTGGAAATCGGGGCTAATACAACGGTGGATCGGGCAACGATGGGTTCCACGTTCATCCGGCGGGGTGTAAAACTGGACAACCTGATACAACTGGCGCACAATGTCGAGATCGGTGCAGATACCGTCATCGCTGCACAAACGGGTGTCTCGGGCAGCACGAAGATCGGGGAGCGTGTGCTGCTGGGCGGCCAGGTGGGTGTCGCCGGACACATAACGGTCGCCAAAGGCTCACAGGTTCAGGCACAGTCAGGCATTAACCGCTCTATCGAGGAAGAGAGCAAGAAATGGGCGGGAACACCTGCCACCGCTTACAACGTCCAGATGAGGGCACAGGTCATCCTGCACCGCCTGCCGGAACTGGAGCGTCGCCTGGAAGAGCTGGAAAAGAAATTGCAGACCGATCGCCAAACGTAACAATTGGTCCGCTTCAGAGACTAACAAATGAATAGAAGAGATTAACAAGACAAGGATACGGAATGAATGTAAAACAACGAACACTCAAATCGGAAATAAGTATCTCAGGAGTGGGGCTGCATACCGGTAAACCGGCTCGCGTTACGTTTAGACCTGCACCGGAGAACCATTGGTATAAGTTTAAACGTATCGATCTGGAAAATCAGCCACTTATTGAGGTGGATGCGGACAATGTAACCGATACCGCCAGAGGAACAACCATCTCTCAGAATGGTGCCAGTGTAAGCACCATCGAACACCTGATGGCCGCATTGGTGGGCATGGACATTGACAATGTCCTGATTGAAATTGACGGCCCGGAAGTACCGATTATGGACGGGAGCTCATTCTCGTTCGCAGAAGCAATTGAGAAGGCCGGCTATATGGATCAGGAGGCCGACAGGGAATATTATGAGATCCCACATAATATCCATTATACGGAGCCCGACCGGAAAGTAGAGATGGTCGCTATGCCGCTGAACGGATACCGGTTTACCTGCATGATCGATTACAACTCGCCCGTGTTAGGAAGCCAGCATGCGGCAATCAGTAACATTGATGAGTTCAAAAAGGAAATCGCATCGTCACGGACCTTCTGCTTTTTGCATGAACTGGAAATGCTTCTGAAACATAACCTCATCAAAGGAGGCGACCTGAATAATGCGATCGTGGTAGTGGATAAGGAAGTAAGCAAAGACGAGCTCCAGCATCTGGCTAAGTTGTTTAACCGGAAGGATATTGACGTGGCCCGTGAAGGTATCCTCAACAATATTGAGCTGCGCCATCAGAACGAACCGGCACGGCACAAGCTGCTTGATATGATCGGGGACCTGGCGTTGGTAGGGAAACCCATTAAAGGCCATATCATGGCTGCACGGCCCGGCCATGCTGCCAATGTGGCCTTCGCCCAGAAAATCAGGGCTCAGATCAAAAAAGAAAAGAGTAAGAAGTATCTGAAGATCTACGATCCGAACATGGTGCCGGTGTATGATACGGTGCAGATTATGAATATCCTGCCGCACCGCCAGCCATTTCTGATGATCGACAAAATATTGGAACTAACAAAAAACCACGTAGTGGGATTAAAAAATGTAACCATGAATGAGGATCTGTTCATGGGTCATTTCCCTGATGCCCCTCTTTTTCCAGGTGTGCTGCAAATTGAAGCAATGGCCCAGACCGGAGGCATTCTGGTACTCAATACCGTTCCTGATCCGGAAAATTACCTGACCCTTTTTCTGAAAATTGAAAATGCACGGTTCAAGGCCCAGGTAACCCCGGGAGATACACTGATATTCCGCTGTGACCTGATCGCACCGATCAGGCGCGGAATTGCCCAAATGAAAGGAACAGGCATGGTAGGTGAAAAAGTTGTGGTAGAAGCCGAACTGATGGCTCAAATCGTCAAAGTTAAAGAATCAGAAAAAAGCGAATGATACAGCCTCTTGCTTATATACATCCCCAGGCGCGTATTGCAAATAATGTCGTCATAGAACCCTTCGTAACTATACATAAGGATGTGGTGATCGACGAAGGAACCTGGATTGGGTCAAACGTGACCATTATGGATGGCGCCCGAATCGGCAAAAACTGCCGGATTTTCCCCGGTGCCGTGATATCCGGTATTCCGCAGGACCTGAAGTTTGCCGGAGAGGAAACAACGGCAGAAATAGGCGACAATACGACGATCAGGGAGTGTGTAACAATTAACCGGGGTACAAAAGACCGTTGGAAAACAGTCGTCGGAAAGAATTGCCTGATACAAGCTTACAGCCATATTGCGCACGACTGTATCGTAGGGGACAACTGTATTTTCTCCAATAGCAGTACACTGGCCGGGCACATCACAGTGGGCGATTATGTGGTGCTGGCGGGTATGGTGGCCGTACATCAGTTCTGCCATATTGGATCACACGCCTTCCTCGCGGGTGGTTCGCTGGTCCGCAAGGATGTACCTCCTTTCGTAAAGGCAGCGCGTGAACCGGTTTCCTACGTGGGTGTAAATTCGGTGGGCCTGCGGCGGCGGGGGTTTTCGCCCGATCAGATCAACGAGATCCAGAATATTTACCGGGTACTTTTTGTAAAAAACAACAATTTAACCAAAGCGCTCGGGATTATCGAAGCAGAATACCAACCTACCGAGATCCGGGACGAGATCCTCGACTTCATCAGGAATTCCAACCGCGGCGTGATGAAAGGATTTGGTCAGGGGTCTTGATAGTTAAATTAGTTGATTAGTTAATTAGTGGCTGTTCGCAAAGAGGCAAAATCGCAAAGTGCGAATCAGCAAACAGCGACTTTGCAAACAGCAAAAATGACCATCGAACTGCAGCAAATTGGCCGGCGATTTAACCGTGAGTGGATATTCAGGGGTATTTCCTCCCGGTTTGAGGCCGGCCAAAGCTATGCCATATTGGGCCCGAACGGTTCCGGAAAATCCACCTTTCTGCAACTACTGGCGTCCAGCCTGTCTCCTTCTGAGGGGACTATCCGTTATACCTTTCTGAACCAGGAGGTAAAGCCCGACTCTCTCTATCATTATCTGTCTCTTGCAGCTCCTTATGTGGAGCTGCCGGAAGAGTTTACCTTACGCGAATTGATCGACTTCCACTTCAGGTTCAAATCCTACGCAGGGCAGTTCGATACGGCAGAGGTCATCCGCCTCCTCCGATTGCCGGAAGCGGCTGACAAGGAGATCCGGTATTTCTCATCCGGCATGAAACAACGCACCCGGTTGGCACTGGCTTTCTGCGCAGCTACTCCGTTACTGTTACTGGACGAACCCACTTCGAATCTGGATGAGCAGGGTGTGGCCTGGTACCAGGAGTTGGTAGCCCATCTTGGCAGGGACCGTCTCCTTGTTATTTGTTCCAACCAGCCGCATGAATATACGTTCTGTAAGCATCATCTCCGCATTACCGACTTTAAGCACAGTGGCAATGCGGGTGTTGTACAAATGGAATGATAGCTTTACCTTTGCAGCACCAAAGTAAGCTGTCTGGCAATTTTATAAGATAAGAAAATGGCAAAAGCATCAGAAGTAAAATCCGGTAATATTCTGCGTTTCAATGGTGAGTTGGTGTCCGTGGAGGAGTTTATCCATCGGACCCCCGGCAACCTACGGGCATTCTACCAGGCAAAAATGCGTAATGTTAAAACCGGTAAACTTGTTGAATACCGCTTCCGGACAGATGAGGAGGTTGAGATTGCGCGCGTTGAAACGAACGACTATCAATACCTGTACGACGAGGGTGATTTTTTTGTGGTGATGGATAATAATACCTTCGAACAATTTAATGTCCCCAAACACCTGTTTGGCAGTTCAGCACGTTTTATGAAAGAAGGCATGAACGTAATCGTGGCTTTTGAGAGTGAGGAACCTATTATGGCACAGGCTCCCACCACGGTGGAGTTGGAGATCACGTATTCGGAACCTGCGGTAAAAGGTGATACATCCAACAACGCACTGAAAAGTGCCACGGTAGAAACGGGAGTGGAAATCAGGGTTCCTCTTTTTATCAATCAGGGAGACCGGGTAAAAGTTGACACCCGTACCGGCGATTACATTGAACGGGTTAAATAACGTATTTTCGTTAGGTTTTAGATTTAAGTTTATCAATTAGCGGCATGACGGGAGGCCCTCTGCCGCTTTTTTCTTGCAGCATGCCGGCGTTGACAAAACATGCGGCCCGTAAACAGGCCCGAAAGCAGCGGAAGTTACTCTCTCCAAAAGAGATCCTGCAATACAATGAACAATTGTTAAGGCGGTTCACTACATTACCGTTTGAGGATATCCGCTACCTGCATTCCTTTATCCCACTGGAAGTCCATGTTGAACCGGATACCCTGCCGTTGCTCAACTGGTTACGAAATGATCGTCCCGCGGTGCAGGTCGTATTGTCCAAAAGCGAGCCGGAGCTTTCCCTTATGCGCCATTTCCTATGGGATGAGTACACGGTGCTGCACAATAACCGCTGGGGTATACCCGAGCCAGTGGGGGGCACAGAGATCCGGCCGGATCTATTGGATGTTGTCCTGGTCCCTTTGCTGGCATTTGACCGGCATGGAAACCGGGTTGGGTACGGCAAAGGGTTCTATGACCGCTTTCTTTCTCAATGCCGGCCGGATACCCTGAAAATCGGCCTTTCGTTTTTTGGACCTGTCAGTGAAATAACGGATGTATCAGCATATGATGTCCGCCTGAATGCCTGTATAACTCCCGAAAAAATGTGGTGGTTTATCTGATCCGCGGACAGGAGTCTGACGGCCTTTACCGGGGCTTCGGTATACAGGTCACTGTATCTGCTTTTGCGAGCAAGACAGGCACCTGATCATATTTGCTTTCCAGATAAAGGGAATCAGCGGTATGCCGGACAATTCTGAACCTGGGGATATATTGCCCGATGCGGTAACAGCCGGATATTTTCTGTCGCCCGTTTGCTTGCGTATAAATACCATCAACCAGCAGACTATCGCCACGCACCACATAAATTCCCTTTGCATACTCTGTCCACCGACCATCCTGATAACAGGCATCCGTAACCGTCTTTTGCTGTGAACGGACCTGCATCACCACATATACCGAGTCACACGTAAAACGAAACTCATGCAGGTTATAATGTACCAATTCCTCATGGAGGGAGCCGGCCTCCTGTTTCCAGACACCCTGCAGAAATGAAGCACCTTCCGTCTGCATGTTACTGTGAAATTTACACGATTGGGCTAAGAATAGCAGGAATATACCAGCTGATATCAGCTGGTATATTCCTGCTATTCTTAAGACTTGCTTCATTTAAGACCACCGATCATGTCCTCGGGGCGCACCCAGGCATCAAACTGCTCATTGGTCAGCAATCCGAGGGCAAGTGCCGCTTCCCGCAGCGACGTGTTTTCCTTGTGAGCCTTTTTAGCAATTTTGGCAGCATTTTCATACCCGATATGTGGGTTCAGGGCGGTGACCAGCATCAGCGAGTTTTCAAGATGCTTCTTTATACCGTCATAATTGGGCTCTATACCAATGACACAGTGGTCATTGAAAGAGACACAGGCATCTCCGATCAGTCGGGCCGATTGAAGGATATTCGCCGCCATAACCGGCTTAAATACGTTCAACTCGTAATGGCCCGTAGCACCGCCGACAGCAATAGCCATATCATTACCAATGACCTGCGCCGATACCATAGTAAGGGCCTCGCATTGAGTGGGATTTACCTTTCCCGGCATAATAGACGAGCCGGGCTCATTCTCGGGGATGAATATTTCGCCGATACCCGAGCGCGGGCCTGATGCCAGCATCCGTATATCGTTGGCAATCTTCATGAGCGATACCGCCAGTTGCTTCAATGCCCCGTGACTCTCGACGATCGCATCATGGGCTGCCAGTGCTTCAAATTTATTTTCTGCCGTGCGGAACGGCAGGCCGGTGAATGCTGCGATGTATTTTGCCACTGTGACATCATACCCTTTCGGGGTATTAATGCCGGTTCCCACTGCAGTTCCCCCAAGTGCCAGTTCGGCCAGGTGGTCCAGCGTGTTACGCAACGCCTTCAGGCCATGATCCAACTGGGAAACATACCCTGAAAATTCCTGTCCCAGCGTCAGTGGCGTGGCATCCATCAGGTGGGTGCGCCCGATCTTTACCACCTCACGGAAGGTTTCCGATTTGGATTTCAGCGTGTCCCGGAGCTTTTCTACTCCGGGAATGGTAGTGCCGGCAATGGCTTTATACGCTGCGATATGCATCGCCGTAGGGAACGTATCATTGGAAGACTGCGACTTGTTTACATCGTCATTAGGATGTACGAACGGTTTCCCTTCCCCCAGTCGATGGCCCTGCAATACGTGTGCACGGTTAGCAATAACCTCATTCACATTCATATTGGATTGCGTACCGGACCCTGTTTGCCAGATCACTAACGGGAACTGGCCCTCCAGCCTTCCTTCCAGTATCTCATCGCAAACGGCGGCGATCAGGTCACGTTTTTCTTCCGCAAGTATCCCTGCCTCTGCATTGGTATAGGCAGCAGCCTTCTTCAGATAAGCAAATGCCTGGATGATCTCTGCCGGCATAGAGGCTGCCGGACCGATTTTAAAATTATTCCGGGAACGTTCTGTCTGTGCGCCCCAGTACTTATCTGCGGGTACCTGTACCGCACCCATTGTATCATGTTCGGTTCTGTATGACATAATTATATACTCCTGTTGTGATGAGCACAAAGTTAAAAAGATTAAGCAGCCCGGCGAGTAATATTTTCATAAAAAACTGGCGTTTTAATGAAATAATCCGCACTTTAGCAGCCGCTGGAGGAAAAATACTACGTTGAAAACAATATCATACCTACTACTTGCAGCTCTTGGGCTGTCCGCCTGTACCCGGAGCATACATGACAGCTATAAGGAACAGGAAAAGACAGACAGTATACGGCTGCTATATAACCCTGAAACGGCTGACAAACGGATTGACTCGTTTATGCGCCGCCTGCACCAGCGATCGGGGTTCAACGGTAACGTGCTGGTCGCACGGGCGGGCCGTATCCTCTATCAGAACAGCTTCGGATGGGCTGACTACCTCCATCGCGACAGCCTGAAAATTACCTCGCAATTTGAACTGGCATCGGTGTCCAAGCCGCTTACTGCCATCGGTATTCTGTTGCTGGTTGAACAAGGGAAGCTCCGCCTTGACCAGGTCATGACGGATTTCTATCCAGCGTTCCCTTATGAGGGAATAACGGTCAGACAACTGCTCACACATCGATCGGGGCTTACCAATTATATCTATTTTACAGATACGCTATGGCCAGACAAGCGAAAAGGCATGTCCAACCAGGATGTCATGAAATTGCTCATTACCCATAAACCTGCCCCTTACAGTAAGCCCGATGCCCGTTTTTTCTATAACAACACCAATTACATGCTGCTCGCAGCTATTATTGAAAAGGTTACGGGCAAAACATTTACCGCTTACATGCAGGAAATGGTCTTTAAGCCGGCCGGCATGAAGCATACGGCCGTCTATTCGAAGGCAGATTATGAACAGATTCCGACCGGCGTGGTTGGCCATGATAAGGTCTGGCGGCGATCAGTCGTTCAGAATTTTCATGACGGCCCGGTTGGTGATAAAGGAATTTATAGTACGGTACAGGATCTGTTCCTGCTTCATGAAGCGCTGAGTGAAGGGCGCTTATTAAGCAAAGAAACACTTGATTCTGCCTACAAAGGGCATAGTACTCCCATAAAAGATGTTTTTAATTATGGCTATGGATGGCGGACGTTCAACAAAGACGGACATCTCGTTGTGTATCACACCGGGTGGTGGCATGGCTTTCGGAACCTGTATATCCGTGATCTGACAAGTGATATTACGATTGTGCTGCTGACGAATCTGGCCAATGGCAGTTTGCTCCACCTTGATGAATTATATCGGTTATTGGGAATGCCGGTTATCCGCCAGGGGGCGTACGACGGGGCGGGCGGATATGTTGGGGATTAAGGTAGGGATAGTTTTTTCTTAATAAAAATTAAAAAAAATTTTCTTTTATGAAATATTCCTGTTACTTTGACACGCCAATCTTATCAACGCTCTTGATTACTGATAACAATGGCTTTTTAATCAGACAGGAATGACGGAAGGCTTAAACAGAGAAAAACCGGTTGTCAGGCTCAGGGCATTTCGGGCGATAGATGATCCGGGCACCTGTGAACGATTTATAGAGGGCCATGCACATGTGCTCACGAGTATCGGTGTTACGAAAGTAACTTCTTCCAAAAACGACTGGATGTACAATCCGGCAGCATTTGTATTGATCGTTGAATCCCTGGACAGGAAAAGGGTGTACGGCGGTGTGCGTATTCACGTTGCCGGCGGGACGGAGCCATTACCAATCGAGTCGGCCACAGGGCATATGGATGAATCTATTTACCAGCTTGTCTATGAATATGCACAGCAAGGCACGGGGGAAGGCTGCGGTTTATGGAATTCGCGGGAAATCGCGGGGTATGGTATTGGCAGCATTTTCCTGACCCGGGCAGGGGCAGCGATTTCAACGCAGATTGGTATTAAATCATTGTTTGCATTATGTGCTCCATATACCATCAAGCTTGCAGAAAGTGTCGGATATAGGATAGAAACGAGTGTAGGTAACCAGGGCACCTTCTATTATCCTAAGCTTGACCTGATAGCAACAACAATGATCATGAATAACCTTGACACCCTGACAACGGCAGATAGTGAAAATAAAGAGGCGATTCTATCGTTGCGAAGGAACTCAAATATCATCAGAGTGGAAACGCTGAGAAACAAGCAAATTGAAATTCATTATGAGATTGATATTCCCAATCTTGATAAATGGAGTCTGAAAGATACTATTGCCAACCTGAAAAAGCCAACCCGCAGCGATGAACGTACAAAGAACGACAGCCCCGATCTTTTGTAAATTATTATTTCTTTAACATGTCCTCAAAACATTATAACAGCAATTATTTAGAAAACACCGGTGAGTTTTTATTAAACCTGAAAAAACGCTCTTATCAGGGTTTTACCGGCATCACCTCCGGAAAGGTCGTTGACCTGGGCTGCGGAACGGGCATCGATGCCATTAACATGGCGAAGATGCTTGGAACAGGCGTGGAAGTGATCGGAGTTGACCATGACGAAGGGCTGCTTGCCAAGGCGGGCTCAGACGCCAAAGAGGTCCCGAATGTCCGTTTTGTCAGTACGGATGCGGGCCGTATTCCGTTTGAAGGGGACAGCATAGATGGAATGCGGGCTGAACGATTGATCCAGCATTTACCGTATCCGGAACAGGTTATCGGTGAAATACACCGGGTATTAAAACCCGGGGCTCCGGTTGTTATCGTAGAAACTGTTTGGGACAGCTTGTGCTTTTATACACATCATATCGCTATCGAGAAAAAGATCTGCCGATACCTGACAGATCACAAGGTAAACAATGGATGGGCGGCTAACCATATTGCGAATTACCTTGTAACACACCGTTTCCGGGAGATTCACCGGGAGTCATACCAACTGGTCGGCAGAACACTGAGCGATGCGCACACGTACCTCTACTTAGGCCATATTCTGCGGGAGATGAAAGAGGAAGAATACTTGTCAACAACCGAATATGACGAATTTAACAAGACCATTGAAGCGGCTGACAAAAATGGCTGTTTTTTATGTTCAATGAACCTTATTATTGCTTCGGCAGTTAAATAGCAGTTGCGCCTATGCGTTCTTTTATACTCTTTTTCCTGCTGTTTCCTTCGTTATACAGCAAAGCTGATTTTATAATTTCTGATACTACCGAGCGCGTTTTAATCGGGAAAAACTTCTATGTTTATCAGGGCGAAACAGACCACCTGACCTTTGAAGATATAAAGGATTCCCCGAACTTTATAATGAACCAATCGGATGTTCCGAATTTCGGGATCAGCCAAAAGAACTCGTGGCTACGATTCACCGTCAACAACCAAAGTTCACGTGAACATTACCTGTTGGAAATTGCGTATCCTATTTTAGACGAAATCGAGCTGTTTGTCCCCGACGAAGCCGGCAACTACCGGTCGATATTGCTGACGGAGAAACACTCTTTTTATAGCCGGAAATACCATGTCCCGCCTTTTCTCTTTGATATCCTGCTACAACCCCAGTCAACCGCTGTTTATTACCTGCGGGTAAGGGGTACAGAACAGGTGATCCTGCCCGCCTATATCAATACCGAGAAAGGGTTCTGGTTCACACTGATCAGAGATAACGTCATGAACGGGATTTATATCGGCATTATCCTTATTATGGCGGTCTATAATTTATTCCTTTTTACATCGGTCCGCGATAGAAGTTATATTTTTTATGTGCTGTATGTGACCTTTGCCGGGTTAACCCAAATGGGAATCAGGGGCTACAGTTTTCAGTATTTATGGCCATCATACCCTTACATTGCTTCAGTGGGGCATATTCTGGCAGCCTGTCTCTCGGGTATTGCGGCCTTACTTTTTGCTGATAATTTTCTCCATCTGCGGAGTAATAATCCCAAAGCCCGTCCGGGGATCGCGGTATTTATCGGCCTGTTTGCCATCAGTTTTTTATTGGTCCTGTCAGGTCTCAGACAGGTCGGGTTTATTTTGATGCAACTGACCACTGGCATTGCATCCCTTACCGTCCTTTTCCTATCCTTCCGTGTAATGATGCGGGGATACAGCCCGGCCAAGTACTTTGTCTGGAGCTGGACGATCTTACTCATCGGCTCCGTCATTTTCCTGTTGAAAGACTACGGGATTCTCCGCTATACCGCCTTTACCAGTAATGTGGTACAGGCAGCTTCTGTTATAGAAATGGCATTGCTTTCGTTTGGTCTGGCGCATCGTATTAATATACTGAAAAAAGAAAAGGAAGCATCTCAGGCCGCGACACTCCTGGCATTGCAGGAAAATGAAAATTTAATCCGTCAGCAGAATGTGGTGCTTGAGCAGAAAGTGCAGGAACGGACACAGGAACTGACGCACTCGAACAGTAACCTGGAGCTTGCCCTGAAAAACCTGAAGGAGACGCAATCTCAGTTGGTGGAATCGGAAAAAATGGCATCCCTGGGTCAGCTGACGGCAGGGGTCGCTCATGAAATCAACAATCCGATCAATTTTGTAACGTCCAATGTAACACCGTTGCGCCGGGACCTGGCTATGGTGCTGGAAGCCTTGTCGTCCATTGAGAAGATCGGGCTCTCCGACCTGTCTCCGGCCGAAAAGCAACAGCAGATCACGGCATACAAGGAAGAACTGGACTTTGATTACCTGAAAGAGGAGATCAATCATCTATTGAACGGAATGTATGAAGGAGCCTCCAGAACATCAGAAATTGTTAAAAGCCTCCGTATCTTTTCACGGGTTGATGAAGATGCACTTAAGATGGCAGATATTAACGAGTGCCTTGATTCTACACTGGTTATTGTGAACAGTCTGCTTAATGACAAGCACGTACGGGTAAAAAAAGAGTTTGACAAGCTTCCGCAGGTGGAATGTTATCCGGGCAAACTGAATCAGGTGTTTCTTAACATCATCAGTAATGCCATTTATGCTATTGATAAGCAACACCACGAGGACCGGAAAGGAGTGCTCTCCATTTATACGTCACTTGATGAGCCCGATGTGATCATTACGATCAAAGACAATGGTACTGGTATGGATGAGAAAACGAAAGAAAAAATGTTTGAACCGTTCTTTACGACAAAAGATGTGGGCGAAGGTACTGGTTTGGGTATGGCTATCGTATACAACACCATCAAGAAACACAACGGTGATATTCTGGTAAACTCTGCTCCGGGAGAAGGGGCCGAATTTACCCTAAGAATACCTCTGCAACAAAAAAAATAAATATTGGATAGATTTAACTTGTTTTTATAAATAAAACGGTAATTTTACTTTTCCGCTCGGAGGTAAAAGAGTTAAGCAATTATATCCAATGAGTAAATGGTATGGCTGAAAAAATTAAAATCCTGTATGTAGACGATGAGCTGAATAATCTCATCTCTTTTAAGGCTGCGTTCCGGTTTGATTATCATATTTATACAGCTGATAATACCGAAGCAGCGCTTGAATTACTTACTGCTCACCCGGATATCCGGATTGTTTTCAGCGATCAGCGTATGCCTGATAAAACAGGTGTTGAATTTTTAAGCGAGATCCGCGGTCGTTTTCCCCGCCCTATACGTATTCTGCTGACTGCTTATGCCGATCTGGAAACCGTTGTGGAGGCGATTAACAAAGGCCATGTTTTCCGGTTTGTCAGAAAGCCATGGATCGAGGCAGAAATTATTTCTGCTGTCGAAGAGGGGAACATGTTTTATGTGGCAACGTCCATGCTGTCTATAAAAAATGAGGAACTGCAGACGGCCTATAATGAGCTGGACAAGTTTGCCTACAGTGTAAGCCACGATCTCCGGGAGCCTCTTTCCGGTATTCTTTCAGCTATCCACATGGCCCGCCAATTCGATTCTGTGAAAGATATGCAGGATTTGCTCAGGCTTATGGAAAAGTCGGTAACACGGCTGAACGCCTTCATCCTGAGCCTGCACGACTATTACGCCACCCAAAGGGGGGAGCTAACCATAGCAGAGATCGATTTTAAATCCCTGTTGGAAAGTCTGAAAGATATTTATACCATACACGCGGATACAAACGGTGTAAATTTTGTTGTTTCGCTGAAGCTGGAAAGTGTTTTCCGCAGCGATGAGGTATCCCTCAAACTGATTCTCAACAATCTGTTGTCAAATGCCTTCAAGTATCAGCGGAAAGGGGAACCCAATAAATCTATTTCCGTGACGGTTGAAACCAACAGCAACGAAGCGATTATCACTGTAAAAGACAATGGTGTTGGCATTGCTGACCAGCATGTAGAAGAGATTTTCAACTTATTCTATCGGGCTAACCACGACGAAGATGGAGCAGGTATAGGCTTGTACAACGTAAAAAGTGCGTTGGCCAAGCTTAACGGAAAAGTGAATGTTTCTTCTATTCCGGGAGAAGGCACGACGTTCCGCGTCACCATTCCCGGAAAATAACCCGTTAGGTTTTTATGAAAGCAGTCTCTGGCGCAAGAGGAACTCCATCTGCTCGTTGGTAAGTGCCAGTTTATCGTTCATTGCTTTTATTTTTTGCTTTTCCGTATACAGTGAAAAAGCATCCTGGATCGTTTTGTCCAATTCCTCTTCATTCCAGGGCTTTGCCAAATAATGGAATATCTTCCCCCGGTTCACTGCATCTACGACAGCACCCATATCTGCATAGCCGGTTAACAGAATCCGCATCGGGTCAGGATAAACTTTAAGTACTTCTTCCAGAAATTCGACGCCGGTCATACTGGGCATACGCTGATCGGTAACAATGATATTGACGGGTTCCTTCTTCAGAATCTCCATCGCTTCATCTCCGCTAATGGCTGTATATACCTGATATTTCACCCGGAAAGTAGCCTTAAAAGAGAAGAGATTATGCTCTTCATCATCCACATAAAGTATAACTATCTTTTCCATTTAATAACATCTCTTGTTCATCAAGCATAAAGCGCGGCTTTTTCTACATCTGCGAATATGCACGTGTACAAATGTATGTAAAAATTATTTAATTGATTGCAAACCATCACCATACTTAAAAAATAAGTTAACGTTTACGGGCAGCCGGCCCGTTGGCTTCAGTTGTTTCAGAATCACCTTTGCTGCTGCCTGCTGCATATACGGTTCATTTTGATAACCCATCAATATACAGCTGGCGGCTTCGATACCGGGCAGGCCGGCCAAGGTATACGGATTGGCAAAAACACAAATAATACTGTTGCTGCCCGCCAGCTCATTAATAAAAAACCGAACGGTCGCATTATAATTCAGCACACTCTGCGGACGTGTCCGGTTATCATGCAAAGCCACGATAACCTGTTCATAACGCTGAAGTTCACCGGCAACACGCCCGACATCATCGGCAGAAGCCTGGCCTGACAATAAAAAATCAAGTTTGTTATCAAACCAACGGCCAAGTGCCTGCTGAAAAACCGTGATCTTATCCGCGCCGATACTAACAATAGCGGTATGTTTTGAAAAGTCAATCCTGCGAATCAGTGAATCGTTGCTCAGCAGGGTTATTGCGGCGTCAGCCAGCTGCTGATTCAGCCGGATGGCCGACGGACGGTTCAGGTCACGGTACAGACCGGAGACGTCAACAGGAGGTTGCCGATGCAGTTGCAACCAATATTTGGCTGCCAGTACTTTCTTTACGCTGGCATCTACATCCGCACGACGAATACGCCCCTGTTCAATCGCTTTCAGCACCATTGAAATAGCCCGTGTACTATTTTCAGAGAGTTCCAGGATATCATTCCCGGCAATAACGGCCCTGACATCCGCCTCTCCATTCCTGAAATATTTTATCACACCTTTCATATCCATTGCATCCGTAAAAACCAATCCCCTGAAACCCATTTGTTCCTTCAAAACCCCTGAAACCACCGATCGCGATAAGGATGAAGGCACATTACGGGCCTTATCAAGAGCCGGAATATCCATATGGGCCACCATCACGCCGGACACTCCTGCTTTAATTAATTCACGGAAAGGGAACAGCTCCAGGGAGTCAAGCCGTCCGCGGGAAAAATTCAGCTGCGGCAAATCATAATGCGAATCTACATCTGTATCTCCATGTCCGGGAAAATGCTTCAGTGACACCAGGATGCCTTCATCCATCATCCCACGCATATAAGCCCGCGCTTTGTTAGTTACGTTGTATTTGTCCTCTCCGAAAGAGCGATAGTTGATCACCGGATTACGCGGGTTATTATTTATATCCACTACAGGGGCAAAGTTGATATGCAGGCCAAGGCGCTTAAAGTCGTTCGCTATCTCACGGCCCATGCGATAAATCAGCTGATCGTCCTGAATAGCTCCCAGGGTCATCTGGTAAGGGAAGGAAATCGTGGAATCGGGTAACCGCATACCAAGCCCCCACTCTCCATCCAACGCGGTAAGCAGCGGTATCTTCACCAGTTGCTGGTACTTATTGATCAGATGTGCATGGCGGACCGGCCCTCCCTGAAACAAGACAATACCGCCCAGTTGCTCACGGGATATAATGCGACCGACAGAGTCAATGTAGCGTGTTCCGAGATTGGTGTGAGCCCTCACCATAAAGAGTTGTGCCACCCGTTGCCTGGTACTTAGCTGGTTGAATACCGAATCAACCCAATGGTGCTGCTGCTGTATAAAGTCGATAAAGGGGCGGGGCTGGCTTCCGGCCATACCAGCAGAAAACAATAGGATACCAATACCTGCTATACTTTTCCACATAATGCCGGAGAAGTAATTGCGTTTACTTCTCCTGTGATTTTCTATGTATTTTTGGCTCAAATATACGTTCATTTACTAAATTTAATGTTTTGGCTATACATTCCTTTTCCTCTGATTCCTTTTCCGTAGCAGAGCGTTTTATCCGTTACGTACAGATTGACACACAGTCTGACCCTGCATCAGATTCATGTCCGTCAACAGAAAAACAACGCCATCTCGCCCGTCTGTTAGTGGAAGAGTTACAAACCCTGGGACTCGCTGACGCTCATCTGGATGATTTCGGTTATGTGTATGCTACTTTACCTGCCAATACCAGCAAGCGAGTTCCCGTTATTTGCTTCTGTGCACATATGGATACCTCCCCTGACAGTAGCGGAACGGGTGTAAAACCAATTGTCCATTATCATTACCAGGGCCAGGACCTGATACTACCGGATGATTCCTCACAAATAATCCGCCAAAAGGACCACCCTGACCTTAAAGCGCAGATCGGCAATGATATTATAACAGCCAGCGGCACCACTTTACTGGGCGCCGATGATAAGGCCGGCATTGCTGAAATTATGGATGCCGTGTCCTTGCTGCTGAAGCACCCTGAAATTGAGCATGGGACGATCAAAATCCTGTTTACTCCGGACGAAGAGATAGGCAGGGGAGTTGACCACGTCAATCTGGAAAAACTGAACGCCCGGTTTGCCTATACGATCGATGGCGAAACGGCAGGGTCTATTGAGGATGAAACATTTTCTGCTGATGGCGTAATCATTACTATAGAAGGAATAAGTGTACACCCGGGATTTGCTAAGGGAAAAATGCAGAGCGCTTTAAAAATTGCTGCCGCAATTATTGCGGAATTACCTGCAAACAGGCTTTCGCCGGAAAGCACTTCCGGAAAAGAAGGCTTTATTCACCCTGTCAGTATAAGTGGGGCTGTTGAGCAGGCCAGACTGGAGTTTATTATCAGAGCATTTACAGACGGTGAGTTGTTGACGCAGGAAAGGGAGTTAGAGCAGTTGGTGAAGCGCATCGTCCATCTGTATCCCGGCTGCCGCTACACGTTTGCTGTGAAGGAACAGTATCGTAACATGAAACAGGTACTTGACCGGTTTCCTGAGGTCATGGACGTGGGAATAGCGGCGATACGGGCCGCCGGTTTAAAACCTATAAAACGAAGTATCCGGGGTGGTACAGACGGTTCCAGATTATCCCAGATGGGGTTACCCTGTCCAAATATTTTTGCCGGAGGACATGCTTTCCACGGGAAGCAGGAGTGGGTATCCATTCAGGATATGCAAAAAGCAGTACTTACCATCCTACACATTGCCCGGATCTGGGCTGAGCGCGCAGGTTAGCTTAGCTTTTGGTAGGTACGCCACCACAGGTCCGGCATTTCACCATTAATGGCTTCCTGGTAATCTTCATACCGGCAGGGGACCAGGTGGTATCGCTCGTTTACCGACCCTGTGTTAGGGTAGGGCACTTGCATCCACCAACGATCTGATTTTTTACTCTTCACAAATACCAGTTCATAGGCATCCTCCTTAATGGAGGTACGGTAAGTAATATAAGCCGATTTCGGTTGTAACGGAAAGTCTTTTTTCCGGTTGTAAAAACCATCCACAAAATGCCAGATCATTTGTGACAGCAACATGGCCGTCTGTCCGTTGTTATCAAAAGTCGGGTTATACTCAAAAAAACCTATTGACGTCAATTTGTCGCTCATTCCCGCATAGCGGCATAAACGACAGGCTTCTTCTCCATAGAAACCATTCGGCGAGGCATTAGCGTTACCACCGGCATCGGATGACCGAATAGCGCCCATATCAAAGCTGACAAGGCTGGCATTACGGATAACGGGTTCTGCCTGCTCTGTCCGGCCCGTAAAACTCCCCAGCCGATAGGCATCAAAATACAGCTTTTCTATAACTCGCAGACTGTCCTTACTTACAAAATACGTCTGGTAGCCGATATTGCTGAAATTGAACAGGTAGTTCGGCTGGTGTACCATGATTTTATTCAGATAAGAGAGGGAGGTCGTCGTCCCGTCGGCGTCGTTATCTTCTTCAATATCAAACTGCCGGTCTATCACTAACAAGTCCACTTTCTGCTCCAGGTTTTCATAAGCAAGGTATTGCGCATAGGTAATGTCCTGGCCTCCGCCAATAATCACCGGAACAATCCCCTGTTTAATGAGTTCAGCAACGGCAACCCTTACTGCGGCATAGGTATCCTTGACTGTTTCCCCCCCTTTGATATTACCCAGGTCAGCGATACTGACCGGATAATCACCATGGTGCAGCCTGTATAACTGCTGCCGCACAAAATCCGGCGCGAGCGCACATCCCTGATTGTCTATTGATCGCCGGTCGTCCATTACCCCGAAAACAGCAATATCCGGCTTCTTTTCTGTCAGATCAGGGAACTCATCCTGATGCACTGTAAACAGGGTTCCCAGCTGGGTGCTGTATAAACCTTTTTCAGGTATTAGTTCCTGTACACGAACGGGTGTGAAGAAATCAGCTAATGACATTTGATATTTTTTTCTGCTTACTTTTTTCTGCAGCCACACGGATGCTGAACACTTGTCCGATTTAATTAGTATTGCTGCGAGCCTGCAAATATCCATTTATTAGCTTACTTTTGAAAGCGATAATTTGATAATCGTTCAGGAGTTATAAAAGCAGAAGTGATCTTAGTTACCGGTGGAACGGGATTTATTGGCTCAACACTTATTCATCAGCTATTGGCTGCAGGAAGGGGGGTACGGGCTATCCGACGACATGGCTCTGTGATTCCCTCCGGCCTGACGGATCACCCGCAACTACAGTGGGCAGATGCGGACATTACAGACTATTTTGCGTTGGAAGACGCCTTTTCAGGTGTAACCCAGGTATATCATTGCGCAGCCATGATCTCTAATGACCCCGGCGACCGGAAACAACTCAGAAAAGTCAACGTGGAAGGAACTGCGCATATCGTTACGTTATGTATGCAGCACCAGGCCCGCTTACTGCATGTCAGTTCCATTGCTACCATAGGTCCCTCTCCTGATGGGACCGAAAGTACAGAGAATGATGTCTGGAAAAACGACGGGCGTCCGTCCGGTTATTCCATATCCAAATATCTTGCAGAAATGGAAGTGTGGAAGGGTATTGCCGAAGGGCTGCACGCCGTGATTGTCAACCCATCCCTGGTAATAGGGAGTGCTGCCGGAGGCAAAGGTACCGGTGCGATTTTTTCGTTATTGCAAAAAGGGTTCGATTTTTATCCTCCCGGTTCGGTGGGCTTGGTGGATGTGGAAGACGTGGCCCGGGCCATGATTCTGCTGATGGAGCAGGAAGGTGTTCAGGCAGAGCGGTTCATCGTCAGCAACGAGAACTGGTCATACCAGGACCTTTTCAGCCGTTTTTCTGTTTATCTGAACCGGCAGCCTCCACGCAGGGCGCTTACCCGCTTTATGCTGGGGGTTGCCTGGCGGATCAGTGGCCTGATCGCTCTCTTGAGTGGAAAACGGCCATCGATCACACGTGAGTCTGCCAGGGCTTCTCAAAAAAAGCTGGCTTATAGCAACCACAAAATCAGGCAGCAGACAGGCCTGGTATTTAAGCCGATAGATACCACCTTAAGGGAAATCAGTTCGGCTATTCAGTCCCATTTATAAATACATGGCAAAAAATTACTATATCATTGATTTTGACAGCACCTTCACACAGGTGGAAGCCCTGGATGAACTGGCCCGTATTTCTCTGAAAAACCATCCGGCACGTCACCTTATTTATGAGGAGATTGAGCGGCTTACGACGGCGGCAATGGAAGGGCACCTCTCGTTCCGGGAAAGCCTGGCCGGAAGGGTTAAACTACTCCAGGCCAATCGTAACCATCTGGACCAACTGGTGCGCGTCCTGAAGAAAAAAGTCTCCTCCTCCTTTTCGCGTAACCGGGAGTTTTTCAGAAAGCATACCAACGAAGTACTAATCGTGTCAGGCGGGTTCAAGGAGTTTATCACCCCGGTAGTGGCTCCGTACCACATCCAAAAGGAAAATGTATATGCCAATACGTTCACCTTTGACGAAGAGGGTAATATCGCCGGTTATGACGACAGCAACCCATTGTCTTTTGAGGGAGGCAAAGTACGGCTGCTGCAGGAATTGGAGCTGGAAGGTCAGCTCTTTGGCATCGGCGATGGTTATTCCGATTTTCAGCTGAAAGAGTCGGGCCTGATTGAAAAATTCTATGCATTCACCGAAAACATTGAACGCAAATCTGTTTCTGAAAAAGCGGACCATATCACGCCCAGCTTTGATGAGTTCTTATACGTTAACCAATTACCCAGGGCTATTTCCTATCCCAAAAACCGGATTCTCTGCTTACTGGTTGGCGAGGTACCTGAAATATCCGCACACATTCTGAAACGTGACGGGTTTTCCATCCGCCAAAAGGCCACATTCGAAGAAAAGTATATCCGGGATGTGGGCATGCTGCTGTTGGGTGAGGGGCAAAAGGTAAGTGATGAGCAACTGCGACAGGCTGCCAAACTGAAAACCATTGGTTATCTGGGCGATGGCAAAAATCAATTCAGCCGTGAGTTATGCAACCAAATGGGGATTGTTATTTTCGATGATAAGAAACAAAAGAAAAGGAACAGTGAGTTTATTCCGCGGCGTATGGCAGACTTTATCAACAAAGGAAACACCTATATGAGCCGGAACTTCCCTAACCTGCAATTGCCACGGCTTGAACAGGCCCATCGCCTCATACATATACACCATAACGTGCCCGGCATCATGGCCCAGATCAGCAAAGTATTTGCCGACAACCGTATCAATATCGCGGCTCAACACCTCGTCACGAAAGGAAATATCGGCTACGCCGTAACAGATATCAGCAAAGGGTACGATAAGTCCGTATTAAAGCAACTGAAACAGATTGATCGTACCATTAAGTTCCGGGTACTGTATTAATGTATTCTTGTTCCCTTGCTTCTATACAACATTTGAGCGTAATAGTGATTTCATCTCCTGTGTATCAAATGTGTCCTATTGTCTGCTTTTTTTCCTAACTTGCACCCGATACGATAAAACTCTATTACTGTGGTGGATTCATTACATATTCAGATTGAGCGTACACCGGCAACCCGGTTAGCGCAGGTAGATTTTAACAATTTAAAGTTTGGTCAGATTCTTTCAGATCACATGCTGGTGGCGGATTACCGTAACGGCGGGTGGCAACAAGTCAGCATTGTACCATACGGTGATCTTACCCTCAGCCCCGCCACCTCTGCCCTGCACTATGGCCAGGCCATCTTTGAAGGAATAAAAGCATATAAGTTTGCTGATGGGCGGGTCAGCATTTTCAGGCCCGATAAAAACCTTGAACGGTTCAATAAATCGGCGGCCAGGCTTGAAATGCCGACCGTACCGGAAGAGATTTTTATGGATGGCCTGAAACAACTCATCAGTCTGGACCAGGCCTGGGTTCCCCCAACAGAGGGAGCATCACTGTACATTCGCCCATTTATGTTTGCCACTGAGGTTGCACTCGGTGTACATCCTTCTGACGCTTATAAATTCATTATTATAACCGGTCCTGTAGGCTCCTACTATAACAAACCCCTGCGCGTCAAGGTCGAAACCACCTACACCCGCGCAGCAGAAGGCGGAGTGGGTTTCTCCAAGAATGCGGGGAACTACGCATTATCGCTCCACCCTACCAAACTGGCCCAGCAAGAGGGATTTGACCAGCTGATATGGACGGATGCAAAAGAACATAAATACATTGAAGAGGCTGGTACTGCTAATCTATTGTTTAGGGTCGGCGATACCATCATAACGCCTTCTTCCGAAACGATTCTGCATGGCATCACCCGGCGCAGTATCATTGAGCTTGCACGCCATTGGGGATATAATGCCGAAGAACGCCGTGTTACCGTCCAGGAATTGTTAGACGGCATTGAAAACGGGTCTGTAACCGAAGCTTTTGCCGCAGGAACAGCCGCCACACTGACACCTATCTCCGAAATAGGCCATGAAGGTAAAGTTTATACATTGCCTGACCCTGCGGAACGGGAATTTTCCAATAAAGTACTGAACTTCCTGAACGAGCTGCGCTACGGCAGAATAGCCGACCCGTTTGGATGGAATTTCATTGTTAACGAATAAACGGGACGGTGACGGTATGCTGCAATAAATAAATGTGTTGCATGGCATACTGCCCCGGTTTTTAATCTTTTTCCCCTTTTTCTTCTTCTTCTGTGTCTTTCTTTTTAAAGATACCCTTGAAGAAATTTCCGACTTTCTTCGCTCCTTCAGCAGCTCCCTGGGCTGTCCTTGTTAACCTGGCTTCGCGCTCCTTGCTGACACCCGCACATTCCTTGATCCCCTGCAGCAAACTCTGCCACATCGTTTTAAAGAAGGAGTAATGATGTGGACGAAGATAGTCAACCCGCCCGGTGTGGTATTTCCCGTTCGCATCCGGATTGCTGCTGTTGATGATAAACGTGTTGGCCAACGTTGAAATAAATCCTTTTTTATTTATCGTTCCGTCTTCATGCCGTTCAAAGATCGATAATTTCAGATCATCGTAGTCCACATTAACCGTTCCCCTGCTTCTGTAGTCATCTGCTTTTATGTCAAACCGCACACCTTTAATAGCGACCGACAGGATCTCGGCCGGAAGCAATGGCTTGATAATCCGGTTCAGTATGCGTCCATCCATTGCTCCTAAAGTCCCCTTATAGGTAAATGCGCCTTTTTTATCTGTCATATCAAAGCCAAACTGAACCTGTATCTTGCCCCGGCCCATCAAATAGCTGGTCAGGTCTGCCCGCATGAGATGATTACCGGTCAGTGCCAATGAGTCATTCGTAACATTATAAACGGCTCCACTGATACGGTTGAATGTAATCTTTCCTTCTTCTCCGGTGTTTTTTCCCACTTCCGCATAGCTGACATCCACTTTACTCAGGGCCACCGTATCGATCTTAATACTGGCTTTCAACCGGAGCAGTTGCTGGTGTGGGGATTTGCCGATTTTACTGATGAGCTTCTTAGGAAACGTCAGGTTATTAAATACATCCACGGTACCACTGTCAACCTGCAGGAACCCGGCATGGATCTTTTGCTGGTTCATGAACTTAATAAGGTCAACCTGTTGCAGGCTCAATGTATCAAATGCCAGAACGACCATGTCCTTGGCCTGTCCGATTTTTTTATGAGACTCTTTTTTGCTGTAACGTGGTGCATATTTCAGACCGGCGACCCGTATACTCTTGTCGCCGGTGGACAGAGCCAGCTGGTCAAACCCTACATAATACAGACTATCCGGTGTATGATACCGGTATTTGTTCATTTTCAAAGCAATATCACGGGTATGAAAAAAACGGGAGGAGTCAAATTGTGAAGCGGAGTCAATCAGGATATCGTGGATTGCCAGATCAATATCCCTGAAAGCTGTTCTTTTCCGTATGGTGTCCAGTTGCTTAATAAACGTAAAATCAATGCCATTCAGCCGCACCGCACCAATACTAACCTCCTTCAATGTATTGGAGATACGCTGGTAGAGCGTACGGCTGTCTTTCAGTTTAACGGTATCATTATACTCCTGATATTCATTGACAATGGTTATGGCTGGTTTGTTAACAACAATTTCATCTATATTGAGGCGCTGCGTGGTCAGTAGCCTGCGGGGGTGAAAGCTCCGGATATCCAAGCTGGTTACTGATACTTCATACAGATTATCAGGAGCCTGCTTTTCTAATTTCAGCCGTTGGTATACGATCGTATCCGGGATAAGCCTGAAGTTTACAAGAGACGCATTACCCGTCAGTACATTCAGGTCTATTTCATCATACGATATACGGTACAGGTTATCCGTTGAGCTTGCAATTGCTTCGTCCAGTTTTGCCGTCAGCAGAGGTTTCCAGTGATTACTCAAATACCAAACCCCTCCGGTTACAGCGATTATAAGCACCAGGAATACACCTATAACCCATTTCCATACAGAACTCATATTGCTTTACGTTAGTGGAATATTTGATTAGTATCTGCTAACCTACTTATTTTAAGTAAACCAGACAAATCCTATGCCGGTTTTGTCAGCGCCCCGGACCGCAAAGAAAATAGCATGATTGGATTTACTGCCTATTTTCTCTAAGTTTGTTCCCTTTAATATCGTATTATACATGGGAAGAGCTTTTGAATTCAGAAAAGAACGTAAGTTTAAACGCTGGGCAAAAATGGCTGTACAGTTCACCCGTCTTGGGAAAGAAATTGCCATTGCTGTAAAAGAGGGGGGGGCCAATCCGGAGGGAAACTCCCGCCTGCGCACCGCTATACAGAATGCCAAGGCGGTTAATATGCCGAAAGATCGTGTGGATGCCGCCATTAAACGGGCTTCTGAAAAGGATGCGAAAGGCTACGAAGAGCATGTATATGAAGGATACGGAC
This sequence comes from uncultured Sphingobacteriaceae bacterium, assembly GCA_964546645.1. Classification (GTDB taxonomy): domain Bacteria; phylum Bacteroidota; class Bacteroidia; order Sphingobacteriales; family Sphingobacteriaceae; genus A37T11. The sequence goes on along the minus strand of CAZJKM010000005.1, from coordinate 16,493 downwards.
CCCATGGTGTGCCCATATTGATTGAAACAGCCACCGACAATACCAACCGTACGGTGGCGAACATCCGCAGCTATTTTACAAAAGCGGGCGGGTCCCTTGGTAAGACTGGGTCGCTGGATTTTATTTTTCAGCGGAAATCCATTTTCCGTTTTACACTGTCCGAAGAGATGGACCTGGAAGAACTGGAACTGGAGCTGATTGACGGCGGATTGGAGGAGCTGTATATGGAGGCGGACGAAGAGGGCAATGACATGGTGGTCGCGCAAACCTCTTTCGAAGACTTTGGCAATATGCAAAAGCTCCTGGAAGAAAAAGGGGTCGAAATAAAGAGCGCTAAGCTTGAGCGTATCGCCTTATCTGCCACCGACGTGTCTGAAGAGGCTTCCAATGAAGTAATGAAGCTGATTGACCGGATAGAAGAAGATGACGATGTGCAGGCGGTATACCATAACATGGCCTGATAGTAACTAAGATCTGCTGATCACTGCGGGAAAATGATGACTTTTGAGGAGTTTTTTATAAAAAAGAAGATTGATCTGGCACATTTACGGCAGACCCGCCCTTCTCTTTATGAAGAATTCAAAAGCCATTATACCCAAATGGGTGAGAAAAGCTTTGACCATACCAAAAAATACTGGTTCAACCGGTTGAGAAAGGACTTCCTGCTGCGGGAAGACCCTGCAAGGCCGGTTCTGGAAAAAACGGCAGCCATCGTATCAAAATCACCGATTTCCCCGGCCGAAAGCCAGGAAGCAACTCCGGCTGCCCCTATTGCGGCTCCTAAGCCCGCCGGATTCAAGCCCCGTTTTAAACCCGGTGCAGTCACTTCAAAGCCATTGGAGAAACCATCCGGAACCGAACCGGAAACCGGAACCTCACAGGCTGCAGAAGAAGAAACACCGGAGCAAAGTACCGCAGCTTCCGCTAAACCGGCAGGCTTTAAACCTCGTTTCAAGCCCGGAGTCACTACCGCAAAACCAGCTGAAAAATTGCCCGATGCAGCACCAGAGCCTGACCCTCCGGCTGTGACGAAACCATCCGGCTTTAAACCGCGTTTCAAACCGGGTGTTACCGGGGTTAAAAAAGACCCTCCTGAAGAAAACAATTAATATAGCTATTCCTGTTCCCGCATCAGTCGGAGGACGTTCTCTCCCATAATTTTACGGATAGCCTGTCCGCTGTACCCTCTTTCCAACAGCGCTGCCGTCAGGACGGGATAACAACTCACGTCATCCAGCCCCTGGGGTGTCGACTCAACACCATCAAAGTCGCTTCCGATCCCCACATGGTCAATTCCGGCTACCCTGACCATGTGATCAATGTGGTCCAGCAACACCGATAGAGGGGGGCGAAGCTCTTCCCTGATACGTATAGGTAGCTGACGGAATTTTTCATCGGATGATCGTCTGACGGTGTCATTGATATGAACATATTTCTTATACGCCGTGTTGATACGCCCGTAATATCCGGGGTCCAGAAACCCGGAATAAAAATTCAGGCAAATGACTCCTCCGTTTTTTGCCACAGCCCTGATCTGAGTGTCTGTCAGGTTACGGGAATGAGGGGCGAGGGCATGTGCATTGCTATGGGAAACCAATACCGGTTTTAAACTGATTGCCAACACATCTTCTACTGTTTGTGCACCGACATGCGAAAGGTCGATCATCATTCCCAGTTCATTCATCCGCCGGATAATTTGTTTCCCCAGAGAGGATAACCCCTTTTGCCGGACTCCTGAACGAGGGTTGCTTTCGTCTGCCGCCGAGCTGGCCCAGTCGGAACTGTTATTCCATGTCAGTGTCAGGTAGCGTGCCCCCCGCCTATATAAACTGTCAAGATAATCTATCCGGCTTTCAATCATATGCCCTCCCTCGATACCGATAAAGGCAGCTATTTTGCCCTGTCCGTTAATGGCGGGAATATCACCGGTATGGCGTGCCAGGGAAATGGCGGACGGATTTTCCCGGATCACTTTCATCAGTGCATCTATCTGTTTATTGGCATAAGCAAAAGCGGTCCCTTTCCCGTATCTTCCCGAACAGAATACCGCAAAGAACTGTACATCTACCCCTCCTTCTTTCAGCCTGACCAGATCCGTATGACCCTGGATCATCCGTTTTCCGATATCTCTTCCCCGCATTACAGAGGTAGCAAGCACGTCATTATGAGCATCTACTACCATGGCATTCTGATGGAGGTGTCCGGCATCCTGCTGTTGCTGTCCATACAATCCCGCAGTAGATACCGAAAGGGCTATAACCATTTTGGATGTGGCCAGACGTATCATAGAAGTTATGTTTTTTCCTGAGACTATTTACTCACCGCAGCCTTTATCAGGTAAGGCAGGATTTCTTTCTGGAAAGATACAAAATATTTTCGCACATCAGCTACGGTTACTGCTGTGAATGCGAACGAAAAAACGATACTCTTACTGGATTTAATCAGAAATAACAGATTTTCAGGCGGGATTCCGGAATCGACAACCTCACTTTCATTAAAGGCACGGATCAGTAAGTTCTCCAGGTCGTCAGACAGTGTTTTGAGATATTCCTGGGCATTAGCAGACTCCCGGATAAAATCCCAGCCAATAAATTCATTGCAAATGGTATAAGTCAGCCGGCACACCCGCAGGATAAGAGTACTGAGATAGGCCTCCTGGTTCGTTTCATTGCCCGTGTTCCGGATCAGTTCGTCCACACTGTCACGGACATAGTCCATCAGGATAGCGTGCAGTACCGTTTCCTTACTGTCAAAATACTTATAAATAGTCGCTTTGGCGATTTTCGCCTTCTTCGCGATTTCATTCACGCTGGTTTTTTTATAACCATAACGCCTGAACAGATCACGGGATGCTTTTTTAATGCCTTCTTTGATTTTATCTGCTTCCATTTATCTGAGTTCGACAATAAAATTCAGTCCCCCCTGTGCGGTTACAAAATATTCTTTCAGCGGACATTCTGCCCCCCTGACCGGTGAGCCATTCATTAGTATGAACTGAGCACCGCTTACCGGATCGGTGGCTGTCAACCCGCCTTCATCCACAACGACAGCATTCCGCTGGCCCGGGTTAACCGTGCTGCACCGGTCGTAAGCCTTAATACCATAGGGTGTATTTACCAACAATACCCCGGCATACCCTCCCTTCTCCTCCGTAAAGTTACCCATTACCGCTAATTTGCTTTGAGGCACTGAAACCCGGAAATAAACATCCGGAATCACATTACAGCCTCCTTTCTTACAGCTTAACGGGGCCAGTATAACCAGTATAAAAGAAAGCAATTTCAGCGTCCTCATCGTGCACTACAAAAGCTCTGTCTCAAATTGCTGCAGGAAACGCACATCGTTTTCAGAGAACAGACGCAGGTCCCTGATTTCATATTTCAGATTGGTAATCCTTTCAATACCCATCCCGAATGCAAAACCACTGTACTTGGTGCTGTCTATCCCGCAGTTCTCCAATACATTCGGGTCCACCATTCCGCATCCGAGAATCTCAACCCAACCCGAACCTTTGCACATGTTACACCCTTTACCCCTGCAGATCGAACAACTGATATCCATCTCTGCGGAAGGTTCGGTAAACGGGAAATACGAAGGCCGGAACCGGACGCGCGTATCCTTGCCAAACAGCTCCTGCACAAAATGGAAGAGGGTTTGTTTCAGGTCAGCAAAAGAAACCCCTTCGTTTACATACAAACCCTCCACCTGATGGAAAAAGCAATGTGCCCGCGCCGATATGGCTTCATTACGGTATACCCGTCCCGGCATAATTGCCCGGAAAGGGGGGCTTCCGCTTTCCATCATCCGTACCTGCACGGAAGAAGTATGGGTACGCAGGGCAATATCATTCCCGTTCTGCTTTTTAATAAAAAAAGTGTCCTGCATATCCCGGGCCGGATGCTCCGGCGGAAAGTTCAGTGCTGAAAAATTATGCCAGTCGTCTTCTATCTCGGGCCCTTCGGCTACGGAGAATCCAAGATTTCGGAAAATATCCACGATCTCTTTGCGAACCAGGGATAGCGGATGCCGCGAGCCGAGGGAAAAGCCTTCTCCCGGCAGAGTCAGGTCTCCATGAGGACGCTGCTCGGTTGTATTGCCGCTCAACGATTCCTGTGCTGTTTTATACGTAGCCTCTGCCGCCTGCTTCAGTTCATTGAGAACCTTTCCAAGCTGCTTTTTTTCATCCGGAGAAACCGACTTAAACTCATCAAATAAACTGCGAATGATCCCTTTTGATATTAAAAACCGTAGCCGGAATGCCTCTAACTGGGTGGCATCCGCCGGATTAAATGCGGCTATTTCTTTGCTGTATGTGTTTATTTTATCCTGCAACATGGTCCAAAGATACGAAATCCTGCCCGCAAAATCCGGGACAAGCTCAGCATCATACAACAGATCGCTCCGTATGAAGGCGCGCGTTCCACGTGAAAATACTATCTTTGGCTCTATGTCTGAAGTGATTGCAGAAAAAAAGATATTTTCCCTTGCAGAAGTAGCGCGCAGTATACAAAAAACCGTTGCGGAAAGATATACAAGTGTGTACTGGATTAAGGCCGAAATGAACAAGCTGAACCATTACGGTCATTCCGGACACTGCTATCCGGAACTGGTGGAGAAAAAAGACGGGCGGGTAATTGCCGAAATGAGGTCTGTCTTATGGAAAGGGGATTATCAGCGCATTAACCGGCAATTCTTGGCGATTGCCCGGGAGCCCCTGAAAGACGGGATCGGAATCCTCTTCCAGGCAAGTATCACTTACGATCCGGTATATGGGATGAGCCTGCGGATACACGATATAGATCCCTCTTTCTCTCTGGGTGTTCTGGAACGAGAAAAGCAGGAAAGTATAAACCGCCTGAAAGAAGAAGGTATTTTCCAGGCCAACAAACAACTGCCGTTCCCACTACTCCCCAAAAGGATTGCCCTCATATCCGTGGAAACAAGCAAGGGGCTATCTGATTTTCTGAAGATCATTGACGGGAACCCCTGGCACTACCGTTTTGAGCATGTTTTGTTCCCGGCTTTGCTACAAGGCGAAAAGGCGGTTACTTCCATTGCCGCACAGCTGGAGGAGATCGCGCAGCGTCAGGAGGATTTTGATGCGGCAGCGATCATCCGGGGAGGCGGGGGAGAGGTCGGCCTTACCTGTTACAATCATTACCTCCTGGCAGCAGCAATCGCCCGGTTTCCGATTCCGGTGCTCACGGGTATTGGTCACTCCACGAATGAAACCGTCAGCGAAATGGTTGCTTATAAAAATGCTATCACACCTACTGAGTTGGCTGATTTTCTGATCCAGCAATTCCATAACGTCGCTGTCCCATTGCAGCAGGCCGAAATAACCCTTTCACGCAAGGCACAACAGCTCATTGCCGAATCCCAGGCCCGGCTCGACGTATTGAGCAAAGACTTCAGGCGGATCAGTAAATATGCCCTGGACCGAGAACTCGGAGCCTTGCAGCATCTCAGGCAACAGCTGCGGCAATCGGCAATGGTCCGTTTACAACTGGCAAACATGCAGCTACAACAACCTCAGCAACGACTTTATGCCCTGCCCTTCTCTTTATTACGCGACCAGCAGTCGCTGTTACGCAGCCTGCAACGGCAGACAGAGCTGCTGGATCCGCAACGTATTCTTAACAGAGGATATAGTATTACCTTAGCAAACGGCCGGCCGCTGACACAGGCATCTGCTATAAAACCGGGTGACGAGATAGAAACCCGGCTGTCAGCCGGGCGGATAAAAAGTACGGTTACCAATACAATACCAGGCGATGAATGAAACGCATACATATACCCAGGCTTATGAAGAACTGCTGAGCCTGGTGCACGACATGGAAAATGGCGAGATCTCTGTTGATGAGTTGTCCATTAAAATAAAGCGGGCTGTAGGCCTCATCCGGGTATGCCGTGCAAAACTGACGGCAACGGAAGAAGAGGTACAAAGCATCCTTTCGCATCTGAATAATGCAGAAGAGGGTATGGATTAGCAAATACAGCCGGCTGTCAACCAATCTCCTGGCGGACCTTTTCCATGTCCAGCTCATTTTCCCATTTCGCAACGACCATGGTGGCCGCCGCATTACCAATGATATTGGTCAGTGCTCTGGCCTCACTCATAAACCGGTCGATACCAAATATCAACGCAACGGACTCGACCGGCATATGTCCTACAATCGGAAGTGTGGCTGCTAAAATGATAAAACCACTGCCCGTTACCCCGGCCGCCCCGTTGGATGTAAATGTGAGAATCACCAGCAGCATGATCTGCTGCCCCAGGTCCATGTGCATATCCAGCGCCTGTGAAATGAACACGGCTGCCATTGTCAGGTAAATCGACGTACCATCCAGGTTAAACGAATAACCGGTAGGGATAACCAGCCCGACCACCGGGCGGGAACAGCCGGCACGTTCCAGCTTTTCCATGATCCCCGGCAAAGCCGACTCCGATGAAGAGGTGCCCAATACAATCAACAACTCCTCCTTGATATATCTCAGCAGTTTAAAAATACTGATCCCGTTATAGCGCAGGACCAGCCCGATGATCACAAAAATAAAGACGACGCACGTCAGGTAAAAGCTGATCATCAACATCGCGAGAGAGGACAGCGATCCTAATCCATAGGCTCCAATGGTATACCCCATGGCGCCCATGGCACCCAGTGGCGCTACTTTCATGATCATTTTAATCACAGCAAAAATGCCGTTGAGAAAAGACTGCATCACATTGAGCACCGGTGCTGCACTTTCGCCTGTCTTCGATAATCCAAAGCCCAGCAAAATAGCAAAGAACAATACCTGTAACAAATTACCGGACGCGAGGGACCCGATCACATTTTCCGGAATAATATCAAGCAAAAAATCTTTCAGGGATCGATGTTGTTCGCTTTCCCGGATATACCCCTGCACAGATGAGCTGTCCAGCGAAGCCGGATCAATGTGCATCCCGGTGCCGGGCTGCAACAGGTTAACCACCACCAGGCCCAGAACCAATGCAATACTCGTCATTACCTCAAAGTAGATGACGGCCTTGATACCCACCTTTCCTACTTTCTTCACATCCTGCATACCGGAAATACCTAAAACGATCGTACAGAAGATCAGTGGAGCAATGATCATCTTCACCAGCTTGATGAATCCGTCGCCCAACGGCTTAAGCGACACACCAATATCCGGGAAAAAATGACCAATCAGGATACCGATGCATATCGCAACGATCACCTGGAAATAAAGGGTATTACCTAATCTCTTCATCATCAAAATTCAGTGTTAAACCGGATTCGCTCTAAAAAAGGGATGGATGCGACCCGGAAAGAGCGCAAACATATCAAAAAAATCTATAATAGCTTGTCATGATACGGTTGTCGCTGTTTTTTTCGCGGGCAATACCGCCTGGAACAAAAGAGAAAACAAAACAACGAGCGTACAGCCAACCAGGTTCAGCCACAAAAAGGCCATCAGGTCCAGCTTCCAGCAGAGTACAACGATGGCCTCCGTACAAACTGCTGCCCAGAAAGTGGCTTTGCCTCCCGCCTGCTTCACATAAAAAGCGACAACGAATATGCCCAGTATCGTTCCGTAAAACAATGACCCGAGGATATTCACCGCCTCTAGCAGGTTACCCAACTGTGCAGCATAAAGCGCAATAAATATACAGAAGGCACCCCAGAACAGTGTTGTCAGGCGGGAGACAGTCAGATATTTTCGGTCTGTTGCCGACACATTGACAAACCGCTTATACACATCTATTACTGTGGTAGAGGTCAGCGAATGGAGAGCACCGGCGGTAGCACCCATGGAAGCCAGAAAAATAATCGCGATCAGCAGTCCCACCAACCCCTGTGGCAGATACGCTGTCACAAAAGTCAGGAAGATATAATTATTGTCATTTGTATCGGCATTACTATCATTCTTTTTCATCAGTCCGATCAGGTCGGTCCGGAGTTCCTTGATTTCCCCATCTGCCGCCCGAAGCGCCTCCCTAACCTCATCTACAGTTGTTTCGTCACCCGCGTCTATAGCTACGGAGAGGCGGTTAATCTGCTGTTGTTTTTCTGTAAAAATCGCTGCATGGCGATTTTCGAGTGCAGCAACTTCCTGTTTATACTCACTATTCTCTATGCGGTTGAGCTCATATTTGTTAAAGAACAGCGGAGGCTGATGATATTGATAAAACGCAAAAACCAGAATACCGATCAACAGGATCAGGAACTGCATCGGCACTTTCAGTAAGCCGTTCATCAACAGGCCCAGCCGGCTCTGGCGGATGGACGACCCTGTCAAATAGCGCCCTACCTGACTCTGATCCGTTCCGAAATAAGAAAGCTGAAGGAAAAAGCCGCCAATAAGGCCGCTCCAAAGCGTATATGGATTATTCCAGTCAAATGAAAGATCAATGGCATTGGTTTTACCGGATTTTCCTGCAATATGCAGGGCTTTAACCAAGCCGATGTCCGCCGGAAGCAGGTATACCACAATTACCCCGGCCGTCAGCATCCCTCCGAAAATGATACTCATCTGCAATAGCTGCGTATAAGAAACCGCCTTTGTACCACCATAAAAGGTATATCCCATAACCAGCAGACCGATAAAAACAGTGGTATACGCAGCATTAATCTGCAGGATACTTGACAGGATGATAGACGGCGCATAGATCGTGATACCGGTTGATACTCCGCGCTGAATCAGGAAAAGCAAGGCCGTAAATGCCCTGGTTCTCACGTCGAACCGCTTTTCGAGAAATTCATAGGCCGTAAAAACACGCAGCCGGTGGAAAATAGGCACAAACGTAATACACAACACGATCATGGCCAGCGGCAGTCCGAAATAGAATTGTACAAAGCTCATCCCCGAGCTATAGGCAAGCCCGGGTGCCGACAGGAAGGTAATCGCACTGGCCTGGGTTGCCATAACAGATAGCCCCACGTGGTACCAGGGCAACGACCTGTCCCCCAGCAAGTAGCCATCAATATTACGGATACCCCTGCTTTTTACCACGCCGTATACCACAATAAGCAACAGGGTGCATGCCAATACCATCCAGTCCGCGGTACTCATAGAAAATAGCGGGTAAACAGATAGAAAGCCACAATTAACAGCGCCAACCAGCTTATTACCAGCCAATAGAACTGTCGCCAGGTTTTAACAAACGGCGGCAGCCCTTTATCTGTCGTGCTCACGCGGCGGCAATAATACCCTGATAAACAACGATGCCAAAATCAGGCCGACCATAGCACCCAGTACCCAGCCCAAAAAGGTTTCTGTGGTAACTCCGGCTGTCAATGCGCCGAACACAGCACCCAGCAGATAAAATACTCCGTTACTGTTCTTTACTACTTCTTCTCCCATGATGTTTTACTTTAGTTGTTGTTTGATTCTCTTTTAGCGAGCAAATTTAAAAATAAACGGTAAGCCCCTGGTATGCCTGCGGGAAGTTGCCGGAAAAAAGACAGGGAAGTATAGACAAATTTCCCTTTTCCGTAAGATGCTACCAACAGGGATCCACGATGCGGGCGCTCCCCGCTATCGTTCATTTCCAGTGGTGTCTGATAATGGTCGCCACCACTCTCCACAAAGTATAACCCCCTTTCCTGTACCCAGCCTTCAAAGTCTGCCGGTGTGATCTTATTGGGCACATTCAATACTGGGTGGTGCGGCTCGGAAAACCTGACTTCCGCGTCTTCCTCTGTTACCCTGCTTCTGGTGATGGAGAAAGGATACGGCCCGATATGAGGGACATTCAGTCGCGAATTGACATTGTATTGCACCAGCAGCGTGCCTCCTTGTTCCACATAGTGTAACAGACGGGGCTGCCATACTTTCATCCGTTCACTCACGTTATACAGTCTGACACCCGTTATAATTGCGTCGTAAACAGACAGGTCGTCCTTCATTACCTGTCCTTCATCCAGTATGTCAACCCTGATTCCCAGCTCCCTGAGAGAAGGTGCAACCAAGTCCCCGGCGCCCGGCAGGTAACCTATCCTTCCGGAGAAAACGCCTGTTTCCACCTTTGTCAGTCGGGCTTTGCTTTCGGGGAACCACGTAATCGCAGGAACATGGTCATATTGTATCCGGCTGATAGCCCGGGCTGTCTCCGTTCTCCCGTCAACCCGATAACTAAAGGATACCGAATCAAGCAACGTCGTCTTCTCTGGCGGATGCAGTGTAAACTGGCAGACCGTTTCCTCATTACGATCCTTAAAACGAAGCGGGATAACGGACGGTTCCGCACGCCATCCGGCAGGGAGCACGGGTTTAATCTCCGTCTGTACAGATGGTTGATGAGCCGTAACCCGTATCTCTACTTTTTTTGCATCTCTTCCGTTAAAAACCAATGCCTTCCGGGGAATATTGACGGTGAGCACAGGAGTGATGCTCAGGGGCTCGTAAATTTCACCTTTAGCCGGATGAACTGATTTATAAACAATAGGGCGCTCTAACCACATCCTTTTCCCATTTATGGAAAGAAGAATCCGGGTTTGGGGTCTGTCCGGATTTTCCGGGAGGCCCGTCAGCCGTTGATCCCGCACCACGTACGCTCCAAGTTCCGGTGCTGTATCCAGCCAGTAAGGCTGTGTCACTTTATCCGCCCGTAATACCGTAGAAACTTCGGATAAGGTATCACGCTTCAGCCGGAGGTTCGGGCTTATCTGATGACCGGCACCCGTATATATACTATCGACGAGCACCTGCAATCCGGGGTTTCGTACAATAATCTGTGTACTTACATTGATACTTTCCCCTACAGCATATGCCGGTGCAGATGCATAGCTTTCAAGCCACAGGCCAGCGCAGGCCACGATCAGCTCTCTGATTTCAGCAGATTTTATAGTACGCCAAAAATGGTCTTCCAGTTGCTCGATGATACTTAGCACACTGATCAGTTGCTCCACGGAACGCTCCGGATGCGCCGGCTCAAAAGATGTAATCAGCTTATCAATCAGTTGGGGAACGGCTTCCGCTCCTTTTACCCTTTTCCAGGATGTTTCAATGCCATCAAAAAGAGACTCCCGGGGCCGGTCCCCTTTCACAATTTCAAAATATTCAGAAGTCTGGCCTCGTTGCCACGCAGCTCCGAAGCCCTGTGTACGATGGCTGGAGCGGCTTTCTGCTGCAATTTCACCGTACGATCTCCCCAGTAACGCATTATATTGGCCAGTCCGGATATTAAATTGCCCTTCGCGAATCGTATTGGCAGAACCAAACGAAAACGTATTCCATACCAGACGCTTCACCTGCCAGGGTTGAACGAAAGCCAACTGTTCCGGAAACCGATCCGGGTCGGCTGCGGCATGAAAAGCTTCTTCCGCCAGGATAGCAGAAGCCTGGTGATGCCCATGCCCTCCTCTCTCATCCGGCGGGAAACGGGTAATGATCACATCCGGCCGAAACATCCGTATCGTCCACACCGCATCGGCCAGGATCTTTTCCCGCCCCCAGATACGGAATGTTTCATCTGATGTTTTGGAAAATCCAAAATCATTGGCCCGGGAGAAAAACTGTTCGCCACCATCCAGCTGTCTGGCAACTAATAGCTCCTGCGTACGGATCAGGCCCAACTCTTCCCCCTGCTCGGTTCCAATCAGGTTTTGCCCGCCATCTCCACGGGTCAGTGACAGATAACCTGTCCGGTATTGCTTTTCTTTAGCCAGCCACGTAATCAGCCTGGTATTTTCATCATCCGGGTGCGCCGCAAAATAAAGTACGGTTCCCAGTGTGTTTAGTTTGCGTAAGCCTAATTGTATCTCTGCGGCATTCAGCGAATGTGTTTTCTGTGCAACAGCTGCCAATGCCATAACCAGAAACAGTCCTAACCAAAGCAGGCCTTTCAGGCTTTTAATCTTCATGCGGGTAAATATAGTAAAGACTTCATAATGCACCCAGATGGAACAAATTCGTTACGTTTCGTCACGCAGAATTCGGATCAACCGTAAAAGTTGGGGTATAGGAATACCCGCACATGCTGAAGGCAACAAAGCAGGGTGTCTTACAGTAGAAAAGGTAGGTACCGTAAGGTCGTAATTTTATGATCTAACTTCATATAATAGTTCAGTATGTCTGAGTTTATGCCATCGACGTAGCAATATTTCCTTATATTGTGCAAATAGCTTTTACAAACATCGGAGCCGCTGATACCGGCTATAAAGAGATCGAGCAGCACATGATCTATTTCCCGCGGTTGTTCGCTGTCTGTCGGACGGTATTTCTTTTTAAACGCTTCAAAAGAATCTAAAACTGAACGTATATCAGATGCACTATAAATGGATAGATTGGGAACGGTACGGGTGACGACTGTTACGGTTCCATCCTCTTTGTAGGAATAATGATCAAATACTACCGGTTCAAAACGATGTTCAGCCGTATTTTTAGCCGGTATCTCAATCAGGTATACAATTACCAGAGAGGTGTCCGTTTGCTGAATTTCGCACGTATTCATCCACGCGCTCACAAGGTCCCAGCGTTTTCCTTTTTCATCAGCAATCACAATTTCCTGATACACATCCCGCGGATGATAGCCATCTTTCAGCTTTGCTCCATAAGAAATCAGGAAAACATCCTTATTCGCAAGCGTTACTTTAAACTTACCGCTACTCAGCCATCTATTATCAGTTTGAGATAAGCCGGTCAGCGTCCATGCTAACAGGGGGATCAGAAAGAAAAGTAATTTCGGGTTCATAACGGAAAATATGAAGGGACAACCTAAAAGTTTACACAAAGTTTTAAAGACTTCTCTTATTGTTAGCAAAAACCGGACCACTGGAGGATGACCTTCTGGCTTCGGGTATTGACGCTGAGGTGACCGCAGGAAAATTTTCGCAGCATTTTTTTGAGTAGATCCGTTCTTTTATGCGTGAAATTTTCAACCGATGGCCGCAGCCCGTCATACCTTTGTCCTGTTCGATTCATATAATAAAAGATAGTATCATGGTAACACCTCTTTATTGCATTACCCGGTTTATTTGCAGGAACGGAAAATTCATTTATAGCAGTCTGCCGTTTCTTTATAGAGATGGAAAATTCATTTATAGGAATGCTGCATTTATTGATAGAAATGACCCGTTTATTGATAGAAACGCGCCATTTATTGATAGAAACGATCTGTTTATTTATAGAAATTCAGCGTTTCTTTATAGGGATGGGCCTCCACTTATAAAGAATAAGGCCCCGCCGGTTCGTTCAGTGAGAGACACTAAGTGTAAGCGAAACGCTTTATTAACTAATATATAATCATTTAAAACGTTATTAATCATGTCAAAAATAATTATCGATTTTTCAAAATTAAGAGATGCAGAGCTGGATCAGAAAGCACAGACGATCCTGACAGAAATGGCCGTACAGGCAGCAGTTTTTACAGATCCCGTACCGTCACTGACCGTGCTGGAGACAGCATTGGAAGACTATCGTATAGCGATGGCAGCTGCAGCTGACCGCGGTCTCCATGCCGTCGAAGTAAAACGGCAAAAGCGCAAAGTGCTGGAAACTACCCTTCGCCAATTGGGCTGGTATGTGCTGCAGGTTGCACACGATGACCGCGCCGTATTGTTAAGTTCGGGTTACCGTGTGCGGAAGGAGAAAACCTCCGCGGGTATACTGCCCAGGCCTGCCGGCTTTATGGTAAGGTGCGAGGAAGTTGGCCGCGTACTGATGCGTGTGAAAACCCACCGGAATACCCGGTCGTATAATTTCCAGTACCGGAAAGCAGGCAATGAGGTGTGGATTGAGGTAAACAGCACCAGATCATCCATCGTCATCGATGGATTGGAAAGTGGTGCACGCTATCAGTTCCGCGCAGCCTACATCGGAGCCAATCCTACGCGGACGTTCAGCGATGTGCTGGAAAGCTACGTGCTGTAACAGCTGTTGAAAGCTCCGACAATTGAATGATGGCCGGAGGTGTGAAGACCGCCTTCGGTCATTATTAACAATCCAATAAAACCCTGCGGCTGTTACAAGGCGATCTGCACCTCCTATTCGATTTTGTGTTTTGGATATTATCGAAATAAGAGGCCGATAAGTCTGTTATAAAAAACAAAAACCGCCCCGGGGAAGTTGGGACGGTTCTTGTAAATTAACAATTAAAAAATTTCATTACCTCAAAGCTTAGAAAAAAAACAATGCATCCCTGCATTATAAGTTCCTATAAGTCAAGCGGTAAACGTGAGTACAATTAGCTTTAAGGGATTAACCTTTACTGTTAGTAAATATACGGCTAATTTTGCTAATCCGCAATTAAGTTTTCCACAAAATTTTTCGATTTTCCACATTTGCGCGCGCAACACCCTTAACAGCAGCTTAATATATAATTTTGCCGGTTGCGGTAATTAATGATGCGATCCGGACCGTGTCAAAAATCCGTTCTTCTGTCGTACCTAATTTAATCAGAGAATCTTCGTGTGCATTTACACACATTTCACAGCCATTGACCGCGGAAACGGCTAAGCTGAGCAGTTCAAAAAACTCTTTTCCTGTTACCGGCCGCATCATGATCTGCATACGGATACGTGCGGGGATTTGGCTGTACTTTTCCTTTTGTGTAAAATGCCGGAACCGGTAAAATATATTATTGGATGCCAGTAAAGAGGCGCAGGCAGCGGCTTCCGCAATTTCTTCCCTGCCAGCTCCGTTATCCCCGGCAAACTTTGTGAAGAAATCTGTCAAGGGTTTATTGCCGTTATTAACCGCTATACCCACGCCGACCAGCCCGATCTCACTGGCCGATAAGTGCTCAGAGCTCAATATGCTGTTAAAGTTCACCTTAAAATCGCGCAGGTAGCGCGATTCTCCTGCTTCCAGCAGGGAAAGAGGCCCTGTACGATAGCTCTCTTCCAAACCGATACCTGACAGAATTTCGTTGATTACTTCTGTACTTTCACTCATAATAAACCTAATACATTAAAGGTGATAGTAAAAATCCTCCCTAAGATGTGATCAAGAGGATTTTTTAATAAATTAATGTTGTTTGCCGTGGTGTCAGACGGTCAATGTTTCCTGGCCTTTTTCCCAGTTACAGGGGCAAAGTTCATCCGTCTGCAGACCATCGAGTACGCGTATTACTTCTTTCACGTTCCGCCCTACGCTCAGGTCATTCACAGATACCCAACGCACGATACCCTGCGGGTCAATGATAAAAGTAGCCCGGTAAGCGATCTTCTCATTCGGCTCCAGAATACCGAGTGCTTCTGCCAATGACTTCGATGTGTCGGCCAGCATCGGGAATTTAAGATCGCGCAGGTCATCATGATCTTTTCTCCAAGCCACATGAACAAACTCCGAATCCGTTGAGGCACCTATCAGTTTCGTGTCGCGATCCCGGAATTCGCTGTAGTTTTTATTGAACTCCGCAATTTCCGTCGGGCATACAAAGGTAAAGTCCTTCGGCCACCAGAAAATCACGGTCCATTCATCTCTGTCGTTAACCAACGAATCAGATGTGATTGTTTCAAATTCTTTGCCTTTTTCAATGCTTACGGCAGCAATTTTTTCAAAAGACGGGAATTTTTCTCCTATCGTTATCATACTATTCTTTTGTTTTGTTTTTGTGCCGCAAAGATACAGCTTATGAGAGTTGATTTCCATTCTTTTTGTCAATAGGGATATAGTTTCCGTCTATCTCAGGGCATTTTGATATTGATATTACAAATGGTCGGCAATCTGCCTGTAAATGTGACACAGATCACCCGGCAAGTCTGCGAAAAACATTTTTCAGCACCGGTTTTATATTCGCCAGGGAAATGGTAGATTTGCAGCCAGATAATGGCCCTGTAGTTCAACGGATAGAATAGAAGTTTCCTAAACTTTAGATATGGGTTCGATTCCCGTCGGGGCTACTGACCCGCTTTATGATAACGTAGAGCGGGTTTTTTATCTATTTTTTAAATAAATCAAGATAATCTTTAAAAACATAAAGTTTATTCCGCTGAGCACCAGTTACCTCTTCCAGAATTTCCTGTTGTTCTAAGTCGCTAATTAATTTATATGCCGTTACGTATGATTTTTGAATGATCGTTTCTACAGTCGTAACGTTAATTATCGGTTGCGTATATAAATAATCGACCACTTTTTGCACATCCGCACTCCGGCTTCCAAAAGCTTTGGCCTTTTTTTCTAAGCTTTTTTGTAACTGCAAAATACCATCAAAAGTGGCAATGCCCTTCTTAGCTGTTTCAATGATTCCGGTTAAGAAAAACTTCAACCACTGTTTCATATTATTGTGCGTTCTCGCTAACATCAAGTTGTCATAGTACAATTGTCGGTTGTTTTCAAAAAAATCAGACAGATATAATATAGGTTGTTTAAGAATTCCTTTACTTACCAGGTAAATGGTAATGAGTAACCTTCCCACACGACCGTTACCATCCAGGAATGGGTGAATGGTCTCAAATTGATAATGTATGATAGCGATCTTTATCAGGTCGGGTAAGAGGTTTAAATTATCATTCGCAAATTTTTCAAGATCAGACATAAGTTCCTCCAGTGAGGTATGCACTGGA